>RGUW01000071.1 GCA_010027605.1 Synechococcaceae bacterium WB9_2_112
GTGCGCCAGAAGCAGCGGCCATATCCCGCAGCTCTAGTGCCTGACGGCTGTTCGGTCCAAACTGTGCAACGGCGTCATCGTAGGCCTTCTTGAAGAAGCCGACCGCGCCTTCGATTTGGTCCATGCGCAGGGCAGTGACGTCCGAGTCACGGCCAAATGCACGGCTTACCAGAATCTCCGCAGGAATCTTGTCCGCGCCACTGCGCTCAACGGCTGTGACCTGGTTGGCGTAGGTGCGACGGAAGGTGTCGTTGAGCGACTTGGAGAACGCCCGGGCCTTGTCGTACACCGCGCTGTTGAGCGTCTGCAGATCGTCCAGTGCACCCTCGGCCAGTCGGCCAAAGAAGCGGGCATCGGACGGATTGCGGTTGGCAGTACCGGCAGCCGCATCACGAGCAAACGCGAGCATGTCGCTGCGGATGTTGATCAGGTCCTGGACCGTGGTCCGGTTGCCCAGCGGGATGACCCGAGTCTTGCCATTCTTTAGCGTCTCAATGCCAGCAATGAGGTACTCGTCCGGAACAACGCCCGTGTCGAAGTACTGCTGGGTGAGCTTGCCCTTTTGGTAGGCCGCGATGGACTCTTGGGTGATGCCCAAGCGCGTCATGATGGCCTTGACCTCGGCCGGCATGCCGGCCGTGGCACGCTCCATCGTCATGCCGCTGATCTCGTCCAGATACGAGCGCAGGAGTTGCTTGGGCACCAGCTCACGTTCCACGACCTGGCCCTTGCGTGCGCCACTGGGGACGGTCCGCAAAGCGGTGCTTCGGATCGCGTCGTTCCACAAGAGCTTCTCGTAGTCGCGAGCTTCATCCAAGGCCGTCTGCACTTCGCGCTTGACGACCTCGCCGACAGCGCGGCGCGACTGCGGGTTGTTCAGGTTGATGGCCCGTGCAGCGTCGGCCGCGTTGCGCTCGGCAATACCCAGGCGTCCCGCCACCATTTGGTCGTAGAGCTGCGCCTGCATCTGGGCAGCCTGAGCCAGAAACTTCTGGTCGGGGACGTTGTTCATCGCGTCAATCAAGAGCTGATTGGCGCGCATGGCATCCAAGCCCTGCTGCTGCACCACGGAACCAAAGGCCTTGTCGCCCTTAGCCAGTGAGAGTTCCAGGATCGACAGGCCCAGATCGCCCGTCTTCTGCGCAGCCGTGGGCCGTGCAGCATCAATACCGGCGCGTCCGGGCGCAACCTTCTCCAGGTCACGGATCAGGTTTTTGTAGTAACGCTCACGCAGGGCCTGAGCCTGCTGCACCGCTTGCGGCGTTCCGAGCTCCTCAAGCTGCTTGATGGCCGGCACTTCGGCCAGCACGCGATCCAGCACGTTGTACAACGCATTGGCCTGCTTGAACTGCAGCGCCTGCGGGTCGCGCGCGTTGCGCACGACGTTCTTCAGGCCGTCGTAAGCGGTGGTAGCGGTGTTGATGAGGAACCGGCCGGGCGTGAAGACCGAGGCCGTGAGCTCCGCGCCAAAGCGGGGTCCAGCTTGGCCAGGAAAATACCCTTCTGCAGCGCCGCCTGCGGCACCTGTGGTCGCGGCGGTCAGGGACTCCACGCCAAGGTAAGTGGCCGGACGCGCACGAGCCGTGCGGCCCATGTAGTCGATGAGACGGCCGACCCGAGTAGCCTGATCCCCGCGCATGAAGAATGCAGCGGGAGCCGAGCTCAGAACACCACCAGCCGTGATTCCGCCTTCGCGAAAAGGCACCAGGTCCTCACGCGACGGTGCGGGAAAGAGGTCGTCGAGTTGCTCGCCCAGGAAGTAGCCGCCGACCAGACCAGCAGCGCCCCCAATAAAAGGCATCGCGGGAGCGAGTGGGCCGGTGAACGGAGCAGCGGCCGCGCCGGCTTTCGCGCCCATGACCATGCCTGCTGTGGCAGGGCCATACTTCACTGCGCCCTGGACCACGCCAGTGGCTACCTCTCCTGCACGCTCTAGCGTTCCAGGACGAGAGGTAGTGAACTGCTCAGGAACGGCCGGCACCGGCGAGCGAAACGGCTCAACCAGCATGCGTGGAAGCGGCACACCGCCAACCTGGTCGGAAGCCAGCCCACGAGGCACCGCCTCGAAGCGCTCTGGAACCGGTGGGACGCCACCAGATGTCGTTTGGTCTTGTTCTGCCATGGTCGTCCTCAGTCCTATTTTTTACCCTGCCGTGTACGAATCGGTACCAGGCCGTGCCATAACACCTCCGGATGACCTGCCTTGAACATCCGCTCTGCCTCTGCTTCGGTGTAAACCACAGGGGGCAGATCAAGCTGGTTGTAAATCTTCTGCAGCTCCTGCGCCTTCTTGATCGCCAACAGTCGATCTTCGTTCTTCACGCGCTGGTTGTTGTAGACATCCATGTTCTCGCGAATCGTCTCACGTACCGCGTTGCCCAACGAGATCAATTTGGTGCCGTAGGCATCCGGGTCAGCGGTGAGCGACGGCACGATGTCAATCACGTTGCGCAGGCGCTCTTGCTCTTTGAGGCTACCGGCCGTGCTCTTGAGCAGTGCCTCAATCAGGCGCTCAGAGTACAAGCGTGCATCCTGGCGAGACTTGGTGACGTACTCCAGCGGATCGCCCAAGCCAGGAATACTGGTCACTGCAGCCATTCCACCAGACACAGGGCCTGTGATATGGAAACGGTCGCGCCAGAGAGAGATCGGTTTGATAGCGGGTGCCGCTGGTGTAGCTGCGGGTCCTGCGCTGCCCTCACCCTGTCCACCAGGCGTGGCTTGTCCTCCACCGGCGGAAAGCGGAGCGCCCACAGGAGCGGTAGCGACCGCCGCTGCATCGCCAGTGCCAGGAGCAGGACGGATGTTGGCCGCTGCCGGTGAGCCGGGCGACGGATCGACCGGTGCCGCATTGACCGCTGCCGCTGCCGGCTTTCCGGTCTTCTCGAACTGCCGCCGCTGCGCTTCAAACCGCTTGGCAAAGTCAGGGACTTCGCCCGGCCGCGTGAAGGTGATCACCTGAGATGGGTTGTTGGGGTCCGGTCCTTGATAAGTCGTCGGACGGCGTATTTCAACCAAAGCGGACTGAATCAGCCCGTTCTCCGTGTCATTGGTCTGACCACTGGCCCAGCGCGCAAGTAGGTTGGGCTGGTTGATGACGTTCCAGTGCCAGTCACCCTTACCGAACATGGAGACCCCGAGCGCCTTGGCAGCCTCGGCCTTGCGTCGAGCCTCGCCCTTGACGACCTCGGCGGCCAGGGCACGTTGTTCCCTGGTCAATGCCTGGTTGGCGGCGGTAACCTGATCGATGTCCTTCTCTGCTGCCTGCATCGCCAACAGCTTGAGCTGGCGCTGCTGACGGTCCGCTTCGGAGATGAACTTGCTCATCGAAGCCGGCAAGGTCCGTGATGCTTGGGCCGCGCGGCTGAAGAAGCCCCCACGCAGCGGTCGGCCCGCATCATCGACGTTGCCAGCAAAGTTGAACGCCCGCTGTCCCAGTTCAAACAAAAGTTGCGCCTGCGACAACCCGGCGTTCTCGCCCAGGATTTTTTGATACTGGGGCAGACGCTGTTGCATCAGTGTGTCCAGGCTTGGCGTAGGAGCAGGACGCCGTGCCAAGAGCTCACGGCTCATGGCTTCAGCCGCATTGACCATGTCAGGAGAGTAGAGCGGTGCGCTCTGGTTTGCGGGGGACACGCCCTCCTCATCGGACCCCGCCTGAAAATTTTGGACGACTACCGGGCCCCCTCTGGCCATGCCAACCGGTGCTCCCGGCCCCGCTGGTGTGGCGGGATTGGGAAGTGGCGGCGCTCCAGGAGGCGGACCGGGTGGGGCACCGCCGCCAGCTCCTGCGAGCAGCGCTGCGATGCCACCCTGCTGGGGCGGAGGAGGCATTGCGCCCCCAGGGGGTACCCCAGGAGGCATGCCCAGAGGGGGCTGTGGCCCTTGAGCCATGGGCCCTGATTGCGGCAGCGCGCCAATCCCACCGCCTTGGGCGAGAATGGGCTGCAGCATCGCGAGCACCGGCTCCGGCGTCTCGGCGGCGACCTCGTATCCCACAAGGTCGGCCAGTTCGTCGCGACGCGCATCGATCGAGCGCATGTCGCCACGAAGGTTGTTCATGAGGATTTCGGGCGAATCCGGGCGACGCTCCAACATCATCTCGGCCCCATAGCCGTCGTCGTCGAGCTCGTCGTCGCCCTCCTCGTTCAAGGAGTCGAGAAACCCTTGCATGATGCCGACGTTCTCGGTTTCCGGCATCTCGTTCATTGCTTTGTCTTTCATCGTGACCCCTTAGAAAAGTCCCGCCTTCTTCGCACCGGCTGCCGTGGCCAGCGCGCCCAGGCCAATGCCCACTGCCTGCTGGAAGGGGCTTGCCGAAGGCTGGCTGACTGCTTGCGTGGACATCTGCGTGGACGGCGCGCCACGGTAGATGTCGGACAGGAACGCGGCCTGCTGGTAAGGCGCGTAGACCGTCTGCAGCGTGTTGGCACGTTGCGCGTCCAGGAGCTGCTGACTGAGCGCCTGCTCGGACTGGCCGACGTTGTACAGGAAGTTGATGTCGCCCTGCTGCAGCGCCTGCGCGGTCTGGCCCAGCGCGCCTTGCTGCACGCCGAGCTGACCAAGCTGCCCGGCCAACTGGCCGAGGCCCTGTGCGGTCGCCTGTCCGATGTTGAATTGCTGCCCGGCCAACTGTCCGATGCCCTGGCCCAGATTTTGGAACTGCTGTGCCTGCTGGCCGTAGATGCCTGCAATGCCCTGCGCGGCCTGTTGGCGAGCGCCGGCCTGCTGCAGCATCAGGTTGGAGATGTTCTGGTTGATCGCGGCTTCCTGGCCCGCCAGCGCGCCCTGCTGTGACGCAAGGTTGCCGTACTGCTGTGCAGCTTGGCTGTAGATGTTGGCCGCGCCCTGGCCCAACTGAGCCTGTTGCACGCCCAACTGCCCAAGGCTTTGGCCCCCAGCGATTTGCTGCTGTGCAAGGTTGCCATACAGGCCCGCAGCCGCCTGCCCAAGCTGGGCTTGTTGTGCGGCCTGCTGCCCGACGGTCGAGCCGATGTTGGCAAGTTGACCGGCAGCCGATTGGCCAAGCTGTGCGCCCTGGGCCTGGAACTGCCCAAGCTGTGCGCCGCCCTGCAGGCCAAGCTGGGCCTGTTGCATGGCGGTCTGAGCGGCCTGTTGCCCAAGCGCGCCCTGGGCCTGAGCCTGCTGGCCGTAGAGCTGTCCGATGCCGGACAAGAGCTGCGACTGCTGCGCTGCTTGCGTTTGCTGCGTTTGTTGCAGTTGCGCCAGTTGCATAGCGGTCTGGGCGTCGAATCCAGCCTGCTGAAAGCGCTGCTGCGCGGCCTGCAAGCCCAACTGCCCCTGCTGGCCAGCGGCCTGAGTCTGCAGTTGTGCGGCCTGGGCAAGCTGCTGCGCCGCAGACTGGCCAAGACCCGCCTGCTGTGCGGCAACACTGGCCTGTAGGCCGGCCTGCGAGGCCAGCGCCTGCGCGCCTTGTTGCTGTAGGCCAGCTTGCTGCACTGCAGCGGCCGACTGTGCGCCTCCGGCCTGTGCAAGCTGCTGTGCTGCCGCTTGGCCCAGACCGGCTTGTTGTGCTGCCACGCCAGCCTGTTGGACGCCCAACTGGCCGATGCCCTGTGCAGCGGCGGCTTGACGCTGCTGTTGCTGCTCAAAGGCAGCCATAGATTGCGCCTGCGCCTGGCTGTAGCCCTGCGACATCAGGTTGGCAATCGTGTTGGCCTTCTGCTCCAAAAGACCGCGCTGAAGCTCTGCGCGCTGCACGCCTTCGCGCTCGCCGCCGAACGCGCCGGCCCGAATCGCTTGTGCCGACAGGCCTTGCTGCGCGATCGCCCCCTGCCGCTCGATCTGACGCATCGTCGCGTCGATGACCTGCTGCTGATAGGGGTTCATGAAGGCTTCAGCGGCCTGTGGGTTGTAGGCCTGCGCCGCCCCACCAAGCTGGCCGATGCCCTGTTGCAGCGCCTGCTGTGCAGCGGCGAATCCAGGCTGCTGTGCAGCCTGCGCCGCACGCTGTGCAGCGGCATACTGGGCCTCTACGCCCTGTTGCAGCCCCGGTTGGTCGGCTGCGCCCATGGACGCCATGGCAGCGGCCATGCCTGTGCGCTGGGCCTGTGCAAAGCCCGGTTGCGCAGCGGCCATACGGGCCTGCTCGGCTGCGCCCAGGGCGTTTTCCACGCCTGCGCCAAAGCCACCTTGCTGCGCCGCCCGTGCGGCCTGTTGCGAGGCCAACGCGGCGGTGTCACCTGCTGCGCCCAGGCGCTGTGCAGCGCCCGTGAAGTCCGAAGGGCCGGCCTGAGCGGCCGAGAGCCCTGCCAAGTCCAGATACTGGCCCTGTTGCGCGAAGCCCGGTTGCTGGGCCGCTCTCGCTGCCATCTGAGCCGCCGTGCCGGCCTGGCCAATGCCCTGACGCGTCGCTTGTTCAGCAGCCGCGAAATCCGGCACCGCGCCTTGGGTGGACAAAGCCGCGCGCCCAAGAAGCGCCTGCGACCCAGCAAAGTCAGCACCTGAGGACAGGGCCGCCATGCGCTGGGCTTCGGTCAGGCCCGTGAGCCCTTGTCCCATCGCCGCTGTGGCCGGGCGCAGGTCCGCTTGACTGGACAACGCCGCCATGTTCTGGGCCGTGGCCAGCGATCCGATGCCCGTGTTGATGTCCTGGAAGGCCGGCGTGAAGCGAGCCGAGGTGTCTGAAGCCAGTGCGCGCTGACCGGCAATGTCCAGGTAGCCCGGGACGTATGCACCGGTCTTCGGATCGGTGTAGCCAGTGGCAGCGGACAACTGTCCAAGGCCCGAGGTGATGCCTGCGGTGGCACCGCCGGCCTGGCTCATGGCGGTTTGCGCGTCCGTGAACTGGCGGCGCGTGTCCGCGCCCCGCAGAACGTCTGCCGCTTCGCCAGTGGTCTTGAATGCGCTGCCCAGGGCCGTGTTGGCCGCTGTCATGTAGGGGTTGAATGCCCCAATACCCTGCTGAGTGGCAGCCGTGATGGCGGCCTGTTGAGCAGGAGAAAAGCCCGCAACCTGATACTGCGGGAGCTGTTGCGATAAAGGGGTTCGATCGACGTTAAAAGCGAGCTTCTGGGCTTCAGCCAGAAGCTGCTTTTTATAGGCCTCGATCTCTGGGGATTCAGAGACGATCTGTTGGGTGACGGTGGTTTCTGCCATTTATTTCCCCTTGACCGCTCCGCCCTCAAGCATCTTCATGAGCTTGTACATGCGGGCTGCGCCTTTTCGGCGGCTGCCATTGCCCGCATTACGGACGGCTTTGGCCGTGAACACGAACTCACCGTCCGACAGCATCGCAGGGATGGAGTCAGACGTGCCGGTTCCCGGGCCGTTGATGGGCCCCGTCTTGCGGGGGAAATCCTCCATGGTCATCTCGCCGCCTTTGGCTCGACCAGGCGGGGGTCCGTACAAGATGGGCACGCCGTAGAGGCCGGCCACGTTGTAAGGCTGCGCCACACCGGCCGGAGACTGCGTAACACCGCCCGGCAAGCTGATCGGGATGTTGGTAATCTCGCGCGTCGCGTACGAAGGCGTGGGCACAAAACCCGAAGGCGGCGTAACGACCGGCTTGTCCAGGCCCCCACGGAACTTGTCCGGGTTGTCCCGCATGTAGTCGTCACTCGTGTAGCGCTGGTTGTAGAGCGGGCTCGGGTTGGCCGGCTCGCCCTTCATGCCACCGGCTGCCGCGACAACGGCTGTGCCAGCCGCTGCCAACGGACCGTACTTTTGCAGAATCCCCGCATCGGCAGGCAGGCCAGGACGGCTGGGCGAGAGATATTCGCCGTAGAGGTCCTTAGCACCTTGCACCATGCGATCGATGAAGCCCGTGGGCGCGGCAGGTGTGACCGTGCCCGGTGCACGGGCCGCCAAGGTGTAGTTGGTTGTGCCACCTGTGCCCCCTGCCGCCCGGGACAGGTCGGCCGCCGTGAACGGCGCAGGCTGCAGGCCTTCTGAAGGCAGCGTGTTTCGGGGCAAAAGGGTGTAGTTCGTGTCGTAGCCGGTGCCCCCCGCGCCAACGCTGAGGTCTTGAGAACCAAAGCTGCCAGGCAACTTGAAGCCTTCGCCA
Organism: Synechococcaceae bacterium WB9_2_112; assembly: GCA_010027605.1. GTDB lineage: Bacteria > Cyanobacteriota > Cyanobacteriia > PCC-6307 > Cyanobiaceae > RGUW01. Next base: position 8,027 of record RGUW01000071.1, read on the forward strand.
CCTTGACCAGGCTGCAGGCCTTGGCCGCGCATGAGCAGGTCCTGTGCTGTGCCGGTAGTGCCCGTGGCCCCCACATCGCCTACCGCACGAGCAGGCGCTCCTGCTTGATCTGCCGCTGTGCCTGTGCCCGCGCGAGCACCGTACTTGGCAATTAGTTCGGCATCCCCGGGCTGTGGGTTGCCCATTTCAGTACGGAACTGGGCGTCTTTCAGCATCTGATCGGTGCGTCCAACCCCCGCCTGCTGCAATCCTTGAATGGCTGCGGCGGACAAGCCCGACACTGCGCCCATCTTGAGCGCGTCCACAGGCTTCATGCCCATCAGCAGGCCGGCCCCAGTGCCCAG
>RGUW01000072.1 GCA_010027605.1 Synechococcaceae bacterium WB9_2_112
AGTTCACCGGCCTTGGTGAAATCCTGCTCGCGCACGGCCGCTTCTTTCTCTTTCTGCACTGCCCGCAGCTGCTTATCCACATCCTTGGCCGCAGGGGGCAACTTGGAATTGAGCAAGCGCACCCGGCTGCCGGCCTCATCGATCAAATCGATGGCCTTGTCGGGGAGGAAGCGGTCGGAGATGTAGCGATCGCCGAGGGTGGCGGCAGCGATCAGGGCTTCGTCGGCGATTTTGAGGCGGTGGTGCTCCTCGTAGCGCTCCTTGAGGCCCCGCAGAATTTCAATCGTGTCTTCCACGGAAGGCTCGCCCACCATCACCGGCTGGAAGCGACGCTCCAGGGCCGCATCGCGTTCGATGTGTTTGCGGTATTCATCCAGGGTGGTGGCCCCGATGCATTGGAGCTCGCCGCGGGCCAAGGCGGGTTTGAGGATGTTGGCGGCATCGATGGCGCCCTCGGCAGCACCAGCACCGATCAAGGTGTGTACCTCGTCGATCACCAGGATCACGTTGCCGGCGCCCCGGATCTCCTCCATGATTTTTTTCAGGCGCTCCTCAAATTCACCGCGGTATTTGGTACCGGCCACCAGCAGGCCGATATCCAGGGTGAGCACCCGCTTGTCTTCGAGGATGTCGGGCACATCGCCGGCGTTGATGCGCTGGGCCAGGCCTTCGGCAATGGCGGTTTTGCCCACGCCAGGCTCGCCGATCAGCACAGGATTGTTTTTGGTGCGGCGACCCAGGATCTGGATCACCCGCTCGATTTCGTTCTGGCGACCCACCACCGGATCGAGCTTGCCGTCGGCGGCCTGTTGGGTGAGGTTGCTGCCGAATTCATCGAGGGTGGGGGTTTTGGTGGACCCTTTGCCGCTGCCGCCGCCTGCCGCCACCTCGGCGGTTTCCCCCAGCATGCGGATCACCTGGGTACGCACCTTGGCCAGGTCAACCCCGAGGTTTTCGAGCACCCGTGCCGCGACCCCTTCACCCTCGCGGATCAGACCCAGCAGCAGGTGCTCGGTGCCGATGTAGTTGTGTCCAAGCTGGCGAGCCTCTTCCAGGGAGAGCTCCAGCACACGCTTGGCACGGGGCGTGAACGGAATCTCGACCGCGACGAATCCGGACCCCCGGCCGATGATCTTCTCGACCTCGACGCGGGCGTCCTTGAGATTGACGCCCATCGATTTGAGCACCTTGGCGGCGACGCCGGTGCCCTCGCCGATCAGTCCGAGCAGGATCTGCTCGGTGCCCACGAAGTTGTGGCCGAGGCGGCGGGCCTCTTCCTGGGCCAGCATGATCACCTTGATGGCCTTCTCGGTAAACCGCTCGAACATGGCCCGGGCCAACGCTTGATGGTTCCAACCTATCAGGGTTGGCCTGGGTGGTGTGAATTGCGGCGCAAGACGGGCAGAAGCGCTGCTGCCACAGGTGTTCTATGGGCAGTTAGCAACACAGGAAGACGTGAAAATGGAGGGTTTAATCGACAGGAAATGACGGTTTCCCCTACCCCCCAGACTGCGGTCTTGCGTGAAGCCTGAGCCATTGGATCAGGGCGTCGTCGCCATTGCGGTAGTAACCGCGACGAACCCCTGCAGTCTGAAAACCCAGTGCGGCATACAGGGCCACCGCGGCGGCATTGGCGGCGGCGACCTCCAGCGTGGCGTGGACGGCACCGGCCTCAACCCCCTGCTGCAACAGCGCCGACAACGCCAACCGCCCCAGCCCCTGGCGGCGCTGGCCGGGGTCGGTGGCCACCAGGGTGATGTGCAGCTCATCGACCACAAGCCAGCCGCAGGCCATGGCGAGCAGGCGCGGTCCCAGCCACACGCCGACGCCTGGCCGCCGCCCATCGGCCAGCTCGGTGCGCCACTGGGTCTCGCTCCACAGACCGCCCAGGGCCGCCTGATCCAGGGCCCGAGCGGCGCCCAGATCGGCAGGGGTCAGCTGGCGCAGCGACGGATTCCGTACATTCATGGGCTGACCTTGTGCGGGCCGCGATTGTCATGGTGATCTCCAGCCAGCCTGCGGCGCTGCAGGCACCGTATGAACAGGACCAGGACCTGCTCAGTCCGAACCGCAACCTGACACCCCTGGGCACGGCCGTCGATGCCAAAGGTCGCCTGCAGGTGGGTGGCTGCACCCTGAGCGATCTGGCCCGCACCTATGGCACACCGCTCTATGTGCTCGATGAGGGCACCCTGCGGGGCACCTGCCAGGCCTACCGCAGGGCGCTCGAGCAGCACTACCCCGGCCCCTCGCTGGCCCTGTATGCCTCGAAGGCCAACAGCTCCCTGGCCCTGAGCGCCCTGGTGGCCAGCGAAGGACTGGGGCTCGATGCGGTGTCGGCCGGCGAACTGCTCACCGCCCTGCAGGGGGGGATGCCAGCCGAGCGGATCGTGCTCCACGGCAACAACAAATCAGCCGAGGAGCTGGCCCTGGCGGCCGGCGCCGGCGTCACGATCGTGGCCGACAACTGGCGCGACCTGGAGCTGCTGGCCGAGCTGGCCCCGAGCCTGGGCGGGCCGGTGCAACTCATGCTGCGCTTCACCCCCGGCATCGAGTGCCACACCCACGAGTACATCCGCACCGGACATCTCGACAGCAAGTTCGGTTTTGATCCCGACCAGCTCGAGACCGTGCTGCGCCACCTGCAGAGCTGCAGCTGGGCCCGCCTGAGCGGCCTGCATGCCCACATCGGCTCCCAGATCTTCGAGCTGCAGCCCCACCGCGACCTGGCGGGAGTGATGGCCGATGCCCTGGCCCTGGCGCGCGACCTGGGCCATCCGGTGACCGATCTCAACGTGGGCGGAGGCCTCGGCATCCGCTATGTGACCAGCGACGACCCTCCGAGCATCGAAGCCTGGGTGCAGACGGTGGCCGAGGCCGTGGTGCGGGCCTGCCAGGAGCGCTCGCTGGCGCTGCCGCGGCTGCTGTGCGAACCGGGGCGCTCCCTGGTGGCCACCGCCGGGGTCACCCTCTACAGCGTCGGCAGCTGCAAGGAGATTCCCGGCCTCCGCACCTACCTCTCGGTCGATGGCGGCATGAGCGACAACCCCCGGCCGATCACCTATCAGTCGCGCTACACCGCGGTGCTGGCCGACCGGCCCAACGCCGCCGCCAGTGAGACGGTGACCGTGGCAGGCAAGCACTGCGAGTCGGGCGACGTGCTCCTCAAGGACGTCGCCCTGCCGCCGGCGGTGCCCGGCGATGTGCTGGCGGTGTTCGCCACCGGCGCCTACAACGCCTCGATGGGTTCGAACTACAACCGCATCCCAAGGCCCGCGGCCGTGCTGGTCGGCGCTGGCACGGCCGAGCTGGTGCAACGCCGTGAACAGCCGGAGGAGCTACTGCGCTACGACGTTTTGCCAGCGCGCCTCGCCCCGATAGCCTGAGCAGCGTGTTCACGCCGGATCCCTTGGGGGATCGGCACTCTGGCCATCGACCCGCGTCTGCTGCTCGACCTGCTCTGTGCCGTGGGGCTGGGTGTGCTGTTGCTGGGACGGGTCACCGAAGCCCGCACCCTGTGGCTGCTGCGCGGCTATCTGATGCTGGTGGCGCTGGCCTGGGTGGTCCAGCGCTACGGCAACCTGCCGCTCACCAGCAAGCTGGTGGATGCCCTGGTGCTGGCCTGCAGCCTGGCCCTGGCGATTCTCTGGCAGGGGGATCTGCGCCGGTTGATGGAGCTGCTCGGCACCGGCAGGCTGCGGGTGCTGGTGGGTGATCGCAGCCGTGACCAGCTGGCCTCGGGATCGGTGGCGACCCTGAGCGAAGCGGCTGGACGGCTCTCGCAACTGCGGCGCGGCGCCCTGATCGTCATTGATCTGGGCAGCGATCTGCGTCCCGAGGACTTTCTCAATCCCGGCATTCCCATCGACGCCCAGCTGTCGGTGGAACTGCTGCTGAACCTTTTCGCCAGTGACACCCCGCTGCACGACGGGGCCGTGCTGGTGAAGGGCAAACGCATCCTGGCGGCGGGGGTGATCCTGCCGCTGTCGCGCCAGGGCATCAACCGCTATGGCACCCGCCACCTGGCGGCGCTGGGGCTGACCGAGCGCTTTGACCGCTGCCTGGCGATCGTGGTCTCCGAGGAGACCGGCACCCTGTCCCTGGCCAGTCAGGGACGGCTGGAGCGGCCGATCACCAGCAATCGCCTGCACGACCTGCTCAGCGAAGCACTGGCCTTGCCTGCAGGGCGTAGCGTATCCAAGGACACGCCGGAACCCCGCGGATGAGTCGCGCCCTGGCGACCACCAGCACCCTCAGCCAGCAAGCGCTGCCCGCAGGGCTCGATCCGGCGCGGCTGCCGGCCCACGTGGCCGTGATCATGGATGGCAACGGCCGTTGGGCCAGTCGCCGCGGCCTGCCCAGGGTCATGGGCCATCGCGAGGGGGTCGAAGCGCTGAAGCGCACCCTCCGGCTCTGCAGTGACTGGGGCATCGGCGCCCTCACCGCCTACGCCTTTTCAACCGAGAACTGGAACCGCCCCGGTGAGGAGGTCAGTTTTCTGATGGCGCTGTTTGAACGGGTGCTGGCCCGGGAACTCGAGGCGCTCGAGCGCGAGCAGGTGCGCATCCGCTTTCTGGGTGACCTCGAACCATTGCCGAGCGGCCTGCGCGCGCTGATCGCCAACGCCACCACCCGCACCGCCGGCAACAGCGGCATCCACTTCAACGTATGCACCAACTACGGCGGCCGCGCTGAACTGGTGCACGCCGCCCGCCGGCTGGCCGAACAAGCCGCCAGAGGAGAGCTGGACCCGGCCAGCATCGACGAAACGCAGTTCGCCGCCCAGCTGCACACCGCCGGCGAGCGCGACCCCGATCTGCTGATCCGCACCAGTGGTGAGCTGCGCATCAGCAACTTCCTGCTGTGGCAGCTGGCCTATGCCGAGCTGCACATCACCGATGTGCTCTGGCCCGATTTCGACGAAAGAGCCCTGGTCTCGGCACTGCTCGATTACCAGAACCGGCAGCGCCGCTTCGGCGGTGTCGAGCCGAGCCTTCCACCGTCTGCACACCAGCCTTGACGAGCACCCCGACCCAACCCCAGGCCAGCCTGCGCCACGACTGGAGCCTTGACGAGATCGAGGCTCTGCTCGAGCTGCCGTTGATGGATCTGCTGTGGCAGGCCCAGGCGGTGCACCGCGAAGCCAACCCGGGGTACCGGGTGCAGCTGGCCTCGTTGCTGAGCGTCAAGACCGGTGGCTGCGAAGAGGACTGCGCCTACTGCCCCCAGTCGATGCACCACAGCAGCGACGTGACGGGGCGCACGGATCTCGCCCTGCAGGTCGAGCCGGTGCTGGAGCGGGCCCGCGCCGCCAAGGACGCCGGCGCCGATCGCTTCTGCATGGGTTGGGCCTGGCGCGAGATCCGCGATGGCGCCCCCTTCGAGGCCATGCTGGCCATGGTGCGCGGCGTGCGCGAGCTGGGCCTGGAGGCCTGCGTCACCGCCGGCATGCTCACCGGCAGCCAGGCCCAGCGGCTGGCCGAGGCGGGGCTCACCTCCTACAACCACAATCTCGACACCAGCCCCGAGCACTACGACCGCATCATCAGCACCCGCACCTATCAGGAACGGCTCGAGACCCTGCAGCGGGTGCGCCGCGCCGGCATCTCGATGTGCTGCGGCGGGATCATCGGCATGGGCGAGAGTCTGCGGGATCGGGCTTCGCTGCTGCAGGTGCTGGCCAGCCTGGAGCCCCACCCCGAAAGCGTGCCGATCAACGCGCTGGTGGCCGTCGAAGGCACCCCACTTGCAGCGCAGCAACCGGTGGATCCGCTCGAACTGGTGCGCATGGTGGCCACCGCCCGCATCCTGATGCCCACCAGCCGGGTGCGGCTGAGCGCCGGCCGCGAGCAGCTCAGCCGCGAAGCCCAGATTCTGTGCCTGCTGGCAGGGGCCGATTCGATCTTCTATGGCGACACCCTGCTGACCACCAGCAACCCCGCCGCTGCGGCCGACCGTGAGCTGCTGGCCGCTGCCGGGGTGACGCCCTGGCAGGAGTGACGATGGCATCAGGCTCGGTCACGGGCACGGCAGCAGCCACCCAGGTGGCAGCCTTTTATCGCTTCAGCACCATGGACGCCGAGGCGCTACCGGCGCTGCGGGATGACCTCCACCACCGCGCTGAGGCCAACGGAGTGCGGGGCACCATCCTGCTGGCGGCGGAGGGGGTCAACGGCACCATCAGCGGCCCTGAGGCCGGCGTGCAGCGGGTGCTGCAGCGGCTCAGACAGATCCGGGGGCTCGAGCCGCTGGAGGCCAAGCTGAGCTGGGCCGATCGGCAGGCGTTCGCCCGGCTCAAGGTGCGGATCAAACGGGAGATCGTCACCATGGGGTGCCCCACGGTGCGGCCGGCCGAGGCTGTGGGCACCTATGTGCCTCCTGCGCAGTGGGATGCGCTGATCAGCGACCCCGAGACCCTGGTGATCGACACCCGCAACAGCTACGAGGTGGCGGTGGGCAGCTTCAAGGGGTCGATCGACCCCGGCACCGAGAGCTTTCGCGCCTTTCCGCAATGGGTCGAGCAGCAGCTGCGCCCCTTGGTGCAGCAACGCCGACCCAAGGCAATCGCCCTGTTCTGCACCGGCGGCATCCGCTGCGAAAAAGCCACGGCCTACCTGCTGCAACAGGGCTTTGCGGGGGTTCACCATCTCCAGGGGGGCATCCTGCGCTACCTCGAGGAGATCCCCGAAGAGCACAGCAGCTGGCAGGGCGAGTGCTTTGTGTTTGATCAACGCGTCACGGTCAACCACCGGCTCGAGCCCGGCAGCCACAGCCTTTGCTACGCCTGCGGGCTGCCCCTGGCCCCTGAGGAGCTGGAGCATCCGGCCTACCGCGAAGGTGTGAGCTGCCACCACTGCATCGCGCGCTTCAACGACAGCGATCGGGCCCGCTTTGCCGAGCGGCAGCGGCAGCTCGACAGCCAGCATGTCTCCACGGGTGTTGCAGACACAACGGCACCGCGATGACGACCGGCCGCCTGCGACGCCGCCAACGCTGGTTGGCCACCAGTCTTGCGGCGGTTCTAGGGCTGGTGCTGGCGCTCGTGGGGTGGCACAACCACAGCCAACATCGGCGCGCCCAGCCTCACGAGGACCTGCTGATCGCCACCAATCGCTTTGAACGGGTTCGCTCGTTTGATCACGCAGCCGCCGGCGCAGGCATCAGCACAACACGGCCTCAACAGATCAAGGTCGGGATTGAAATCGCCAACATCTATAACTTTTCACTGGCCAACCAGACCTTCATGGCCAACGGCTATTACTGGCTGCAGTGGCCTGAAACCGTCCAGAAATGGATGGACGAAAAGGGGATTGAACCCCAACAGCTGATTGAGTTTCCAAACAACATTATCTCCTACGACTTTCTGGTTATACCGACACAGAATGCGCCCAAAAGCCTGGCCAATGGATCCCACGAACAAACCTTCCGCTTCTCTGGCAACTTCTGGACCGAAGAACTGGATTTCAAGCATTTTCCCTTTCAGAGGCTTGAGATTCCGATTCGTCTGGAAATCGCTCCGGATGATTTTTCACTCAACAGCTCCACTGCGGTCAGCCTCGTCGCCGACCCAAAACAGACCGACCTGCTTGGCAGCCTGATTGAAATCCCCGGCCTTCAGCTCAAGGGAGGAAAGCTGGAGCCTTTTGTGCATTACTTCTCTGACGACAGCAGCTTTGCAACTGGAACCACCGCCAGAACCTTCTCGCAGGTGCGCACCCTGGCGGTGTTCCAGACCCATCCGATCACAGCCATCGGGCAATGGCTGATCCCGATCCTGATCGTGATGATCACGGTGTTCGTTGCGCCAACCGTGACCGGACACCTCAGTGATGTGAGAATCGCGATTCCTTCGGCCGCTCTGCTGACCCTGGTGGTGATGCAGCAGACGTACGAATCGAAGATTCCCCAACTGAGCTATCTGACATTTCTCGATTACATCTATCTATGGTGCTATGCCGTCACCGTGGCACTGTTCGTCCTGTTTGTCTGGAGTGCCAACCAGTACGCCGCCATCAGCCCCAATGACCCTGAACAGGAGCAGCGGCTGGCAACCATCACGGCGCGAATCCGGCGCATCGATCACCGCTTCCAGCTCGGCAGCCTGGTGGGCACGGTTGTGTTCGTGCTGTGGGCCTTTCTGCGCTGAGCGGTGAGACGGCCCGTTCTCTACAGCTTCAGGCGCTGTCCGTTTGCGATCCGGGCGCGGCTGGCGCTGGCGGCCAGCGGCCTGCACCCCGGAGCTGACCTCGAGCTGCGCGAGGTGGCCCTCAAGGCCAAGCCCCCCGAGCTTCTGGCGGCCTCACCCAACGCCACGG
>RGUW01000073.1 GCA_010027605.1 Synechococcaceae bacterium WB9_2_112
AGCGTCCAATGGGGATGTCCAATGAGGATGTCCAACGGGGGACTCCAATGGGGGAGTTCAAGCAGCGCCCTTGGTGGGATCCATTCACTTCCCACCCCGCGCTCTCGGCGAACCCAGCCCACCATGGGAGACACTGGAACCATGACGGCGACATCGATCACCCCCCCTGGGCAGACTGCGGCGCGCTCCGCACGGGGCAGTTACTGGATCACCACGTTCGGCTGCCAGATGAACAAGGCGGATTCCGAGCGGATGGCCGGAATCCTCGAATCGATGGGATATCAGGAAGCCCGGGCTGAGCAGGAAGCCGATCTCGTTCTTTACAACACCTGCACGATCCGCGACAACGCCGAGCAGAAGGTCTACAGCTACCTGGGACGCCAGGCCCAGCGCAAACGCTCCAATCCCCACCTCACGCTGGTGGTGGCGGGTTGTGTGGCCCAGCAGGAGGGCGAATCGCTGCTGCGTCGGGTGCCCGAGCTCGATCTGGTGATGGGGCCCCAGCACGCCAACCGGCTCGACACCCTGCTGGCCCAGGTTGAGCAGGGGCAGCAGGTGGTGGCCACCGACGAGCACCACATTCTTGAAGACATCACCACAGCCCGGCGTGACTCAGCGGTGTGTGCCTGGGTCAACGTGATCTACGGCTGCAACGAGCGCTGTACCTATTGCGTGGTGCCGTCGGTGCGGGGCCGCGAGCAGTCGCGCCTGCCCGAGGCGATCAGGCTCGAGATCGAAGGGCTGGCTGAGCAGGGGTTCAAGGAGATCACCCTGCTGGGCCAGAACATCGATGCCTATGGCCGCGATCTTCCCGGCATCACCCCCGAGGGGCGCCGCGCCCACACCCTCACCGACCTGTTGCATCACGTGCACGGCGTGAGGGGCATTGAGCGCATCCGCTTCGCCACCAGCCATCCGCGTTATTTCACCGAGCGCCTGATCGACGCCTGCGCCGACCTCGACAAGGTCTGCGAGCACTTCCATATTCCGTTTCAGAGCGGCGATGACGCGGTGCTCAAGGCGATGGCACGCGGCTACACCGTCGATCGCTATCGCCGCATCATCGAGCGCATTCGCACCCGCATGCCCGATGCGGCCATCAGCGCCGATGTGATCGTGGCCTTCCCGGGGGAGACCGACGCCCAGTACCGCCGCACCCTGGATCTGATCGAGGAACTCGGCTTTGACCAGGTCAATACCGCCGCCTACTCGCCCCGGCCCGGAACGCCCGCGGCCGACTGGCCCAATCAGCTGAGCGAAGCGGTCAAGGTGGCGCGACTGCAGGAGCTCAACGCCCTGGTGGAACGCAAAGCCAAAGAACGCAGCGCCCGTTACCTCGGCCGCGTTGAGCAGATCCTGGTGGAGGGCATCAACCCCAAGGACCCCAATCAGGTGATGGGCCGCACCCGCACCAACCGGCTCACCTTCTTTGCGGCTGCCCGACCCGCTGCCGATGGCGTGCCTTGCGCCACCTGGCAACCCGGCGACCTGGTCGACGTGCGCATCGAGCAGGTGCGCGCCTTCTCATTGAGCGGCACACTGGCCTGACCTTTGTGACGGCCTGCCCCCCAGGCTGCCAACCCCTGCCCATGAGCCTGACTGCCGCTGCACCCCCGACCAGCATCGGTCTGATCTTCGGCGGTGACTCGGGCGAGCATGCGGTCTCGATCCGTTCGGCAGCCACGGTGGCAGCGGGGCTGCAGAGCGGTGCCAACGCCCAGCGCTACCAACTCAGCCGCTTTTACATCGATCAACAGGGGCGCTGGTGGGGGGGCGAGCTGGCCGCAGCGGTGCTGGAGCAGGGGAGCCCGGCCAGCCAGGCCCAGCTCGACGCCGCACTCGAGCGGGCTTTCGAGTCGGCCTTGGGCACGGCTCAGGCCCCCTCGCGCGAGCAGCTGGCCCGGGGTGGGTTTTCAGGCTTCCCCCCAGGAGCCCTGGCTGTCGATGTCTGGTTTCCGGTGTTGCACGGCCCCAACGGTGAAGACGGAACCATCCAGGGGTTGTTCACCCTGATGCAGAAGCCCTTTGTGGGTTCGGGTGTGCTGGGTTCGGCCGTGGGCATGGACAAGCTGGCGATGAAGGCGGCCTTTGCGGCAGCCGGCTTGCCCCAGGTGGCCTACGCCGCCGTCGATGCGGCCGAGTGTCAGGCTGCGCCTGAAGCGTTGCTGGATCGGCTCGAAGCCCAGCTGGGCTATCCCTGCTTCATCAAGCCGGCCAATCTGGGCTCATCGGTGGGCATCAGCAAGGCCACCAACCGCGACGAGCTGCTGGGCGGGCTGCTGCTGGCCGCAGGGCTCGACTCCCGCATCGTGGTTGAGCAGGGGGTCAGCGCCCGCGAGCTCGAGTGCGCGATCAGAGGCGGCGGCACGCGGCCCCTCGAGGCGTCGGTGCTCGGTGAGATCTGCTTTGACGCCGACTGGTACGACTACGCCACCAAATACAGCGACGGCAAGAGCCACACCGTGATTCCGGCAGAGGTTCCCGCTGCCCTCAGCGAACGCGCCCGGGCCATGGCGATCGCGGCCTGCCAGGCCGTGGCCGCGAGCGGCCTGGCGCGGGTCGATTTCTTCTATGACGCGGCGAGCGGCGACCTCTGGCTCAACGAGATCAACACCCTGCCGGGCTTCACCAGCCTGAGCATGTATCCCATGCTGTGGGCGGCATCGGGCGTGGATCTGGAAACGCTTCTGCACCAATTGGTGCAGGGCGCGGGAGAATGGCCAGAGACCCGGGCTGCCGCCTGATCTGCCATGTCTCACGGATTGTTCTGGCTGCCGCTGCTGGTGGTGTTCGTGCTGCTGACGGCCCTCGGCTGGCTGGAGCGGCGGCGTCAACGGTTGTTTCGCGAGTGGGCCGAAGGGGCGGAGCTGGCCAAGCTCGATGGCATGGGTGCGGCCCGGCTTGTCGATGGCATTCTCAGCTGGAGCACCTTTGAGGCCGGTCAGCTCAAGCAGGTGGATTCGTTTGTGATCAAGCAGTTGGAGCTGGTCGAATTGCTGGCCCTGCGCTCGGGCGAAGCGCCCCTCACCGACGAGAGCCAGGGCGCCTGCCGCCTGCGTCTGGTCGGTGGTGGGGTGCAGAAGGATCTGCCCTTCGCCGATGCTGACCGGGCCCGGCGCTGGATCGACGAGCTCATGTCCCGCTCCCGCTGCGAGCTGTGACCCAGGCCGAGCGGCGGCGTCAGCTGCGGTTGCAGCGTCGTCACGAAACCCTGCGTCAGCTCTGGCGCTTTCTGGTGTTCACCGGTGTGGCGGTCGGCCTCGGCTACGGCCTGCTGCGCCACGGCTGGGTGTTGCGCGGTCCCGACCAGGTGGACGTGGTCGGCAGCCGCCAGGTGCAGCGCGATCAGGTGATTCAGGCGGCCGATCTGCGCTTTCCCATGCCCCTGCTGACGCTGCAACCCAATCGTCTGGCCGGCCAGCTCTCGGCGGCGCTGCCGGTCGAGCAGGTGCAGGTGGTGCGCCTCATGGCTCCGCCGCGGCTGCGGGTGCAGCTGGTCGATCGACGGGCGGTGGCCCGGGCCGAGCGCCGTGGACCCCAGGGTCCGGAGATCGGCTACGTCGACCAGCTCGGCAACTGGATGACGGCCCGGCAGCAGTCGGGCGCCCTGGTGGCGCCGCCCGACGCCGGCCGGTTCACCCTCATGGTCAAGGGATGGCAGCCCCAGTACCGGCCTGCCCTGGCCCAGCTGCTCACCCGCCGCCCCCAGTTCGGGGCTGCCGTGCAGCAGATCCGTTTTGAACCGGGCGGCAGTCTCTGGCTCGACACCAGCACGTTGGGTGCCGTTCGCTTCGGCCCCCTGGATGAGCGCCTGGCCCGCCGCATCGACGTGCTGGAGCACCTGCTGCGCGAACTGCCGGCCCAGCTCAAGGGGCGCCAGTTGCAGTCACTTGATCTCAGCGATCCGGAACAGCCGGAGATCAGCCTGCCCGGCCCGGTCCGACCTGGTCCGACGGCCGCTGCCAGCCGCTGAAGACAGGTCGTTGCATCCAGCGCTGAAACGCGCAAAGGTGTGTCATTGCTTTGTGACGAGCGCGACCTTGACCGACATAATGCAGCCACCCAGCAACGGCCTTGAGGCCCCGATGACCCAAGCCGCCTCCATGAATGCGGGAATCGTCCCCAGTCAGTCGGCACGCATCGAAGTGATCGGCGTCGGTGGTGGTGGCAGCAATGCGGTCAACCGCATGATCAGCGCCGAGCTCCAGGGCCTTGGCTATCGGGTGCTCAACACCGATGCCCAGGCGCTGCTGCAGTCGTCGGCCGACCAGCGCATCCAACTGGGCCAGAAGCTCACCCGCGGCCTGGGGGCGGGCGGCAACCCGGTGATCGGCCAGAAAGCGGCGGAAGAATCCCGCGCCGAGCTGCAGCAGTCACTGCAGGGTGCTGATCTGGTCTTCATCGCCGCCGGCATGGGCGGCGGCACGGGCACCGGCGCAGCCCCGATCCTGGCTGAGGTGGCCAAAGAGGTCGGTGCCCTCACCGTGGGCATCGTCACCAAGCCCTTCGGCTTCGAGGGCCGCAAACGCATGCGTCAGGCCGAGGAGGGCATCGCCCGGCTGGCCGAGCATGTCGACACGCTGATCGTGATCCCCAACGACCGCCTGCGCGAGGCCATCGCCGGTGCTCCGTTGAACGAGGCCTTCCGGGCAGCCGATGACGTGCTCCGCATGGGCGTCAAAGGCATCAGCGACATCATCACCAGGCCCGGACTGGTGAACGTCGACTTTGCCGATGTGCGCTCGGTGATGGCCGATGCCGGCACCGCTCTGCTGGGCATCGGTGTGGGCTCGGGACGCTCCCGGGCCAGCGAAGCCGCCCAGGCCGCCATGACCAGTCCCCTGCTCGAGTCGGCCCGCATCGACGGGGCCAAGGGCTGTGTGATCAACATCAGCGGTGGCAAGGACATGACCCTGGAGGACATGACCACCGCCTCGGAGGTGATCTACGACGTGGTCGACCCCGAAGCCAACATCATCGTCGGCGCCGTCGTGGATGAACGGCTCGAGGGTGAGATCCACGTCACCGTGATCGCCACAGGGTTTGAAAGCGGGACTCCCTACCGGGCCGAGCGTCCTGCCTTTGGTGGTGCCAGCTTCACCACCACCGTCGAGGAGCGGGGCGCCAAGATTCCGCCGTTCCTGCTCAACCGTCAGAGCAAGACGTCTGATCAGATCTGAAGTCGATCAGATCTGAAGCTGATCAGGACTGAAAGCCATCACGTCTGACGCGGATCAGGCCAGGCGTGACGGTCCTGCTTTCAAGAGGGTGACCCGGATTCCACGCCTGCCTTGAGCATCCCGTGTGGCTGCTCCCTTCCGGTCCTGACCAGATTTAGGCGTCAGGGCCGCGTGGGTCCGAGTCGGTTGGATGCTAGCAAGGGTTCCTTGCTCCGAGTTGGGCCCCGATGCTGCGCCCCGGCGACTGGTTGAGCCGCAAACAGGAAGGCGCCCCCCTGGCCCTGCTCACGGCCTGGGATGCCCCGACCGGCGCCTGGGTGGCCCAGGCCGGTGTTGATGCCGTGCTGGTGGGCGATTCGCTGGCGATGGTGGCCCTGGGCCATGCCACCACCCTGCCGGTCACCCTCGACGAGATGCTGCACCATTGCCGCGCCGTGGGCCGTGGCGTGGCCTCGGTGATCGCTGAGGTGGGGGCCCAGCCCCTGCTGATCTGCGATCTGCCGTTTCTGAGCTACCAGTGCAGCGCCGACGAAGCCGTGGCCTCAGCAGGCCGCGTGCTCAAGGAGTCGCCGGCGGCGGCGGTCAAGCTCGAAGGCGCCGAGCCCGAGACGCTGGTGGTGATTGATCGCCTGGTGCGCAGCGGCATCCCGGTGATGGGTCACCTGGGCCTGACGCCCCAGTCGGTGCATCAGCTCGGCTACCGCCGCCAGGCCACCGATCCGGTGCGTCAGCAGCGTCTCGAGCGACAGGCCGAGGCTCTGCAGCAGGCGGGCTGCTTTGCCCTGGTGATCGAGCATGTGCCGGCCGCGCTGGGCCAGCGACTGCAACAGCTGCTGGCGATCCCGGTGATCGGCATCGGCGCCGGCCCCCACTGCGACGGCCAGGTGCTGGTCACCGCTGATCTGCTGGGCATCAGCGAAGGCCAGCCCCCCTTTGCCAAGCCCCTGGTGGACCTCAGGGCTCAGGCGCTTGCAGCCCTGCGGCAGTGGGTTCGGACCCAACGGGACCCAACGCGCGCAGCAGAGACCGCAGCACCGCATTGCTCAGACCCAGCCCCGCTGGATCGCTGAGGCGCCAGCGGTTGCCCTCGAGCAGCAGCAGCCCCGCATCGCGTTCGCCCTGCAGCGCCTGCCACAGCTGGCCCAGCAACGACGCTCCCTGGGCCAGCCCGGCCTGGGCAAGCAGGGAGGCCAGCACCACCCCTTCACGGCGGCGCAGCCCCACCAGCAGACGTTCGTCGAGGGGGAGTCGGCTGGTCGGGGTGTCTGCGTCTGGGTGGGGTGCCTGCTGCTCCACCCAGGTGGCATAGGCCGCGCGGGTGCGGGGCCGGGCCAGTCGCTGGCCACCCAGGCAGCTGGTGGCTCCCAGGCCGAAGGCCCACCAGTCGGCACCACTCCAGTAGACCCGGTTGTGGCGCGAGGCATGCCCCGGCAAGGCGTAGTTGGACACCTCATAGCGCCCGTAACCTCCGGCCCTGAGGGTGGCGCTGGTGAGCTCCAACTGGTCGGCGGCCAGGTCGTCATCGGGGAGCTGGAGCTGGCCCCGCTGCGAGCGTTTGCCGAACACCGTGTCGGGCTCCAGGGTCAGCTCATAGACCGACAGGTGCGGCGCACCAGTGTCGATCGCCTGTTGCAGCTGCGCCTGCCACGCCGCCAGCCCCGGTGGTGCCGATGCCCCGGGGACCGCAGGAATCGCCTGAATCAGATCCAGGCTCCAGCTGCGCAGCGCATGCCGCTCCCTGGCCGTGGTCAGCCAGGTGATCGCCTGCAGCAGATCGTGGCGCCGGTGCCGTCGCCCCAGGCTGGCGAGCACGCTGTCATCAAAGCTCTGGCCGCCCAGGCTCACCCGGTTGACCCCGGCCTCCAGATAGCCGCTCAGGCGCGCCTCATCAAAGCTGGCCGGATCCAGCTCCAGGGTGATCTCGCAGCCGGGTGCCAGGCCATAGCGCTGGCGCAATTGGCCCAGCAGGCCGTCCACCTGGTCTGGGTTCAGCAGCGAGGGGGTGCCGCCGCCCAGGTACACCGTGCTCAACGGCGGGCCGCCTGGGGTGCTGGCAATCTCCCGGTGCAGCAGTTCCAGGTAGGCCGCGATTGAGGCCGCACCCGGCTCCCCTGCGCTGGCACCGGCCCGGTCGCCCAGCGGCACCACGGCAAAGTCGCAGTAGAAGCAGCGCCGGTGGCAGAAGGGAATGTGCAGATAGGCGCTGCGGGGAGCAAACATCACAGGAGGCGGCCGTCTGCATGCGGGTCGGTTACCCAGGCAGGCCAAAGGGGCTGGAATCAGGCAAGCTGCCCCCTTGAGGGGCACTGAAGTCCCCCAGAGCGGGCATGGTTGATCTCCTCATCCTGATCCTGTTTGTGCTGTCGGGGGCCGCGGCCGGATGGCTGGGCGTCGATCTGCTGCCCGAGACGCTGCTGATCCAGGTCGACGATGCCGAGCGGCTGCGCCTGGTGCTGGCCGCTGCCGGCGCCGGCTTTGGTCTGGTGGCTGGGGTGCTGTTCCGCCAGTTGCGCCGCCGCCTGATGCAGCAGGTGCGCACCATGCCCACCGACCTGCTGATCAGCCGCGCCGTGGGCCTGATCCTGGGGTTGCTGGTGGCCAACCTGCTGCTGGCGCCGATCCTGCTGCTGCCGCTGCCCTGGGAGGTGATCTTCGTCAAACCCCTGGCGGCGGTGCTCAGCAATGTGTTCTTCGGGGTGCTGGGCTACAACCTGGCCGAGGTGCATGGCCGCACCCTGCTGCGGCTGTTCAACCCCGCCAGTACCGAAGCTCTGCTGGTGGCCGACGGCGTTCTGCTGCCCGCCAGCGCCAAGATTCTCGACACCAGCGTGATCATCGACGGCCGCATCCGCGGCCTGCTCGACTCGGGCCTGCTGGAGGGTCAGGTGATCGTGGCCCAGTGCGTCATCGACGAGCTGCAGACCCTGGCCGATTCGGCCAATGCCGAGAAGCGCGGCAAGGGTCGCCGCGGCCTCAAGCTGCTGGCCGAGCTGCGGGAGCAGTACGGCCGCCGTCTGGTGGTCAACAGCACCCGCTATGAGGGCAAGGGGGTCGACGACAAGCTGCTGCGGTTGGCCGCCGACACCGGCGGCACCCTGCTCACCGCCG
>RGUW01000074.1 GCA_010027605.1 Synechococcaceae bacterium WB9_2_112
CACACCAGATCTGGTGTGCCCGCCCGTCAGACGGCCAGCTCGGCCTCGGGACGCTGGGCCATGACCTGGGCGGCCTGCTCATAGTGATGGGCCAGCTGCAGCACCTGCTCTTCGGCCAGCACATTGCCGATCAGCTGCAGACCGATCGGCAGTCCCTGGGGGTCGAAGCCGCAGGGCAGGCTGATCGCCGGCAGGCCCGCCAGGTTGGCGGGGATCGTGAGCAGGTCGGCCAGGTACATGGCCAGCGGGTCTTCGCTGTGGGCGCCAAAGGCGAAGGCCGTGGTGGGTGTGGTCGGTGTGAGCAGCAGGTCGACGCTGCTGAAGGCGGCGTCGAAATCGCGGCGGATCAGGGTCCTCACCTGCTGGGCTTTCTTGTAGTAGGCATCGACGTAGCCCGCCGAGAGGGCGTAGGTGCCGATCAGGATGCGCCGCTTGACCTCGTCACCGAATCCTTCGGAGCGGCTGCGGGCGGTCATGTCGGCAAGGGAGCCGGCATCGGCGGCCCGGTACCCATATTTGACGCCGTCGTAGCGCGCCAGGTTGGCGCTCGCCTCCGAAGGCGCGATCACGTAATACGTGGCGATGCCGGTGTTGAAGCGGGGGCAGCTCACCTCCACCAGTTCGCAGCCCAGGGCCTCCAGTTGGGTTGCTGCTGCCAGCACGGCCGCTTTCACGGTGGGGTCGAGGCCTTCCTGCTCGAAGCATTCCCTGATCAGGCCGACCCGAAGACCTTTGACAGGGCGCTCCAGGGCGGCGCGGTAGTCGGGTACCGGTGCCTTGAGGCAGGTGCTGTCGCGCGGGTCTTCACCGGCGATCACCTGCAGCAGCTCGGCACTGTCGGCAACACTGGCGCTGAACGGCCCCACCTGATCGAGTGAGCTGGCAAAAGCCACCAGACCCCAGCGGCTCACCCGGCCGTAGGTGGGTTTGAAGCCCACCACACCGCAGAAGGCGGCCGGCTGGCGGATCGAGCCGCCGGTGTCTGAGCCCAGGGAGGCGATGCATTCACCGGCGGCCACGGCTGCGGCACTGCCGCCTGAGCTGCCACCAGGCACCCGCTCGGGGTTCCAGGGGTTGCGGCTGGGGCCGAAGGCCGAGGTCTCGGTCGAGCTGCCCATGGCGAACTCGTCGAGATTGGTTTTGCCCAGCAATACGGCACCGGCCTGCCACAGGCGCTCGGTCACCGTTGACTCGTAGGGCGGCACAAACGTCTCCAGCATCCGGCTGGAGCAGGTGGTGGCAATCCCCTTGGTGCAGAGGTTGTCTTTGATCGCCAGGGGAATTCCGGCCAGGGGCGGCAGGGCGTCGCCTGCAGAGCGGGCGGCATCGATGCGGTCGGCATCGGCCCTGGCTCGCTCGGCGGTCACCTCCAGGTAGGCGTGCACCGTGCCATCGACGGCAGCGATGCGAGCCAGGTGATGGTCGGTGAGCTCCCGGGCCGAGATCTCACCTTTGCGCAGTTGCTCGCGCCATGCGGCAATGCCCATCGAGCCGGCTTCCAACTGACGTGGACGCTATCAGCCGGACTTCAGGCCGGTTCGGTGAAGGGTTCGCCGCGGCGGGTGCGCAGCACCTCGTGGTGCATGTCGCCGGGAGCCTCGGAGCTCAGGTCGGCCAGAAAGCCCGGCAGCTGGGCTTCGAGGGTGCGACGCCGTACAAACGGGCCAAACCAATAGGTGACGTTGGGAGAGCGGGTTTCGACCCTGGCCCACCAGGCCAGCCCCAAGCCGTTGGCGCAGCTGCGCACGGGCTGCAACAGGGGATTCATCAACGGCATGGCGGGATGTCACCCATTGTGCCGTGATCAAAGACTGATGTCGCTGGCAAATGCCGGGCCATCCATCTCGTGTTGGGGCTCCCGCTCCGGCTGAGCCGGCCAGGTCGGGGCCTCAACCAGCGGCTCAACCTGTTCATGATCAAGCTGTTCATGATCAAGCGTTTGATCAGCGCCTTGATCCACGGGCTCATTCACCCCCAGATCCAGCGCCAGATCCACAGGTGACTCCGCTGGCAACTCCGTGAAGAACTCTGCTGTGAGCGCTTCTTTTGTGAGCAGCTCTTCTGCGACGAGCTCTTCTGTGAGCAGCTCTGTCGGCAGGCTCGTTGGCTGGTCAGCTGCGTCGCCAGCGAGATCGCGCTCGCGGTCTTGGTCGAGGGCGTGGTCGGCAGACGAGCGGACAGGGCTGTCGCTCTCCACTGGGTTGGACGGCAGCTGGGGACGCTGGATCCGGGGGGCCGGAGCCTGACCTTTCAGTCCGCCCATCCAGCCTCGGCGTGCGATCTCATACAGCAGCAGGGCCGTCGCCACCGAGGCGTTGAGACTCGGGGTGCTGCCCCGCAGGGGGATCCGTACCAACTGGTCGCAGCTGCGGCGGGTCAGCATCGACAGGCCATCGCCTTCCGAGCCGGTCACCAGCACCAGCGGACCATCGAGATCGGCCTCCTCCAGGGTCAGATTGCCCTCGGCCGCCAGGCCGATCACGCGGTAACCCTCCTGCTTGAGGGTGTCGAGAGCGCGGTTGAGGTTCACCACCC
The DNA here is from genome assembly GCA_010027605.1 of Synechococcaceae bacterium WB9_2_112. GTDB lineage: Bacteria > Cyanobacteriota > Cyanobacteriia > PCC-6307 > Cyanobiaceae > RGUW01. The sequence goes on from RGUW01000074.1 coordinate 2,536, forward strand.
GCGCCACCGGCAGGTGCTCAAGAGCTCCGGCCGCCACCTTGGCCACCGAGCCGGTGAGCCCGGCACAGCGGCGCTGGGGCAGCACCATGCCGTGGGCGCCCAGGGCCTCGGCGCTGCGCACGATCGCTCCCAGGTTGTGGGGGTCGGTGAGGCCATCAATGGCCATCAGCAGGGGCGGTTCGCCGATCTGACTGCAACCCTCGATCAGGCTCGGCAGGTCGAGGGTGTCGGCTGCGGCGCTCTGCAGCACGATGCCCTGATGCACGGCGCCACTGGTGAGTTGTCCCAGCCGTGCCCAGGTCACCTCTTCGACCAGCACTCCTGAGGCCTTGGCTTCGCGCAGCAGCTGCAGAAACCGAGGGGTGTGCCGCAGTTCGGCAGTGCACCAGATGCGGTGAATCGGCCGGCCGCTCTCGAGGGCCGCCTGGGCCGGGTGCCGGCCCCAGATCAGGTCGCTGGGCGGTGGGGTGCCCAGGCTCTCGGCCTCGCCCTGGGGCTGGCGGTCATCGCGGTCGCTGCGGCGTGCATCGCGACGGGGGTCACGGCTCAGATCGCGGCTCTGGTCGCGGTACTGCTCGCGATTCAGCTCGCGACCCGGTTCGCGTCGCGGCTCGCGGCGTGGTTCGAAACGCCCGAACGCATCGCTGCGCTCGTCGCGCCGTTGGAACGGGCGCCGTTCGCTGCCCGAGTTGCGATCGCGTTCCTTGCCGCGCCATTGGCCGCTGCGATCCCCCGGCCTGGGTCGGGGACGCTCGGGCAGGGCCCGACGGTCGCCCCGGGCCTCGCCCTCAGCGCCCTGGGGACGCCACTCCGATTTGGCGGCACCCCAGCGTCGCGCGGCCCCACCAGCCGGGCGGCCGCCGGCGCGCTCGCCCGATGGGCCGGCAAAGCGGCCACCGCTGCGGTCAGCAGAACGGCCGGAGGCCCCGGAGCCGCTCCGGCGTTCCGGACGGCGTTGAAAACGAGGACTCATGGCGATAGGGGGTGACTGGTTATGGGACGTTCTCCTTCAAGTGATCTAGCAGTTCGACCAGCCGGGCGGGATCGTGGAGGAACAACCAGCCCAGCAGGGCTTCGAATCCGGTGGCCTGTCCGTAGCTCTGGGCGTCGCCGCGCCGGGGTCCCTGACCGGCCCGGTTGCGGGCCCGTCGCACCAGATCGCGCTCCTGTGGATGCAGCACTGGCTCCAGGCTCTGCAGCAGCGTCGCCTGGGCTTCGGCCCGCACGGCCGCGACGACGGCGCGGTGCATGACATCCGAGCGGCCGGGTTCGCGGCAGTGATGCAGGCGCTGGTGGAGTTCCCAGACCGCATCCCCGAGCCAGGCCAGTTGCAGTGGCCCCAGCGCATGGCTGGGACGGCTGGGCTGCAGACCCTGCAACCATTGGCCAGAAGGGGCTGGCGGCGGTGGGCCCTCAGGCGGCGAACTGGTCAAGGGCGCTGTCGAGGTCGCTCTGGAGGTGCAGAAAATCCTCGAGCCGCACCAGTTTCACGGTCTGCACGACACGCGCGTTGCCGACCACCACAAAGGGGTAGTTGTTGGTGTTGCAGTCCTTGGCCAGCTGCACCAGGGCTCCCAATCCCGACGAGTCGAGAAAGTCGATGCGGCTCAGGTCGATCACCAGGGGTTGGGGCGTGACGCTGCGATGCCCGCTGATGAAGTCGCTGAACTGCTTGTCGGAGTAGGCATCCAGCTGCCCGGTGAACTGAAACAGCTGGCAATGGGCCTGCTGCTCGAATCCACCCCGCAGGGAGACGGTCAATCGCTGCAGCTCGGTGATGGCTCCAAACTCCCAAAGACCAATCGGCCGAAGTGTAGGGAGCAAATCCCGGTTGGTCGCGCTCGCAACAAAACTGTGTGCGCAGGTTGGCGTCAGGCGCGACGACGCGCGGCCATCAGGGCGGTGAAGCGGCCGAAGTGATGGTCGGCGTCGTGGGGCCCAGGGCTGGCTTCGGGGTGGTACTGCACGCCGAAGACCGGCTGATCGCGCAGGGCCAGGGCGGCGACGGTGCGGTCGTTGAGGTTGAGATGGGTGATCTCCACCCGGTCGGCCGGCAGCGACGCGGCATCGATGGCAAAGCCGTGGTTCTGGCTGGTGATCTCCACGCTGCCCGGGCTGCCGCAGGGGTGGTTGAGTCCCCGGTGGCCATAGCCCAGCTTGAAGGTGCGGCCCCCCAGGGCGAGGCCCAGAATCTGGTGGCCCAGGCAGATGCCGAAGATCGGCAACTGGGGCTGCTCCAGCAGGCCGCGGGCCAGGGCGATGCCGCCGCTGACCGCCGCCGGATCCCCAGGGCCGTTGGAGAGAAACACCCCTTCCGGCTCCAGGGCCAGCACCTCCTCGAGGCTGGCTGTGGCAGGCAGCACGTCCACCCGGGCGCCATGGGCCACCAGGCGCTCCAGGATGGCGCGCTTGATGCCGAAGTCGATCGCCACCACCCGGTAAGGCCGTTGGGGGGAGCGTTGGCTGCGCACGTCAAAGCTGGCGCCACAGGTCTGGTTCCAGCTGTAGGGGCTGGTGGTGCTGACCTGGGCGGCCAGGTTCAGGCCCGTCATCGAGGGGGCTGAACGCACGCGCTGCAGCAGCTCGATCGCCGTGGTGCCGTCGTTGCTGATGGCGCCGTTGATGGCGCCGCCCTCGCGCAGATGCCGCACCAGGGCACGGGTGTCGACACCAGAGATGCCCACCACTCCATGGGCATCGAGCCACGTTTCCAGCGTGCTCTCGGCCCGCCAGCTGCTGCAGGCCGGCGCCAGCTGCCTGGCGATCACGCCGCGGGCATGGGGCCTCTCGGACTCCTGGTCCTGCTGATTGACGCCGGTGTTGCCCAGTTCGGGGTAGGTGAAGGTGACCAGCTGGCCCGCATAACTCGGGTCGGTGATCACCTCCTGATAGCCGGTCATGCCGGTGTTGAACACCACCTCGCCGATGCTGGTGCCGGTGGCACCGAAGCCCTGACCCCGCAGCACCGTTCCATCGGCCAGCACTAGCAGGGCTTCGACTGCCCGATGGGGCGCAACATCGCTGGTGTGGCTCAAGGGCTTCGGCAATGGGTCCATGCTGATCATCCTTCAGCGCCGTCGCGCAGAGCCGTGCGCAGGGCCTCCAGGCGCTGCCAGGGCGCCCCGGCGGCGATCGCGGCTCGGGCGACGCCGATGCCATCGGCAAAGCGATCACAGCGTCCGGCCACCCACAGCACCAGCGCCGTGTTGAGGGCCACCACATCGGCCTGAGGGGCAGGAGCTCTGCCCTGCAGCACCGCTTCGAGAATCGCCCGGTTGGTTGCCAGGTCGCCTCCGGCGATGGCGCTCAAGGGTGCCGGCGTCAGCCCCAGTTCGCTGGGATCCAGCCAGGTTGCTTCGATGCTGCCGTTCTGCAGCAGGCGCAGCTCGCTCGGGCCCGAGAGGGTGGCTTCGTCGAGGCCGCTGTGGCCATGCACCACCACGGCCCTGGTCATGCCCAGCCGACGCAGGGCATCGGCCATCGGATCGAGCAGATCGCGGCGGGCCACCCCCATCACGTGGGCCTCGGGCTGAAGCGGGTTGACCAGCGGTCCCAGCAGGTTGAAGACCGTGCGCACCCCCAGGCTCTTGCGCAGCGGTGCCACCCCCGCCAGCGACGGATGCCAGCCCGGGGCAAACAGAAACGTCACCCCCACCTGGCCCAGGGCCGCCATGGCGGCCGCCGGCGGGGCCGCCAGGTCGATGCCCAGGGCCTCGAGCACATCGGCCGAACCCACGCGGCCGCTGGCGCTGCGGTTGCCGTGCTTGGCGACCGTCACGCCGCAGGCCGCTGCGGTGAAGGCCACTGCCGTTGAGATGTTGAAGCTCTCCTGACCGCGTTCGACGCTGGCTCCGCCGGTCCCGCAGGTGTCGACCAACGGCAGTTCAGGTCGCTTGGCAGGCAGCGTGCAGGCCTGACGCAGCACCGCGGCCATCGCGGCCAACTCCTCACCATTGACGCCCTTGGCCCGCAGGCCCGCCAGCAGGGCGCCGGTCACCACCGGTTCGATGGTGCCGTCCAGCCAACCCTGCATCAGGCCGGACGCTTCCTCGGCACTGAGGTCCTGACCCTGCAGCAGCTGCTCCAGCATGGCGGCTCGTACTGGCGCTGACGGCATGGTGGCGTGCGGGCGGCGTGGGTTGATCGGCCAGAAAAAAGCCCGGGTGCAGGGCACGCCGGGCTGGGTGATGGGGACAGGTCCACTATCACCTGAAAAGGGGGCTCTTGGCGAGGGGGGCAGACGCCGAAGTCCACCGAGCCTTGTTCACTCCCCCGGTCGACGCCCCGGTCAACCGTTGTCTTGGTCGGTGGTGTCAAACCCCGAGCCCACCGCATCCGCGCCGTCGGGCGCGGGCCTGAATCCGGTGGCCCAGATGGCCCGGGTGCGGCTGTGAAGCGCGTCGCGCGTTAGCTTCCACAGCCGCAGAATCTTGGCCAGGTCGTCCTGCAGATCCCGGGCCCCGGGGAAGCCCTGGTAGCGCATCAGCAGGCGTGCGGCGTCGATCAGGTCGGCATCGGTGGGGTCCTGGGCGGCCAACAGGCGATCCACGGTCTGCCGATCAGCGGCATGAAGCGGATGGGTCTGTTCGCCGTTGCTCATGGGGCCGGCCGCCGGTCTTTAGGTTGGCTCTGACTCTGCCGCCCTCACGTTGCCGATGGCTGCTCCGCGGCTGGCTCTGATTCTGCGTTACCTGCGGCCCCATCGCCGGGTGGTGCTGCTGGGCATGGCGGCTCTGGTGGTGGTCAACCTGCTGAGCGTCACCATCCCGCTGTTGGTGCGCGGGGTGGTGGATGACCTGCAGGACGGCTTCGCCCTCACCGATGTGCTGCATCAGGCCCTGTTGATCGTGGCGCTGGCCACGGTCATGGGGGCGGTGCGCCTGCTCTCCCGGATGCTGGTGTTCGGGGTCGGGCGGCAGGTGGAAGCCGACCTCAAGCAGCGCATCTTCGATCACCTGCTGCTGCAGGAACCGGGCTGGGTGCAGAGCACCGGCAGCGGAGAGGTGATCAGCCGCGCCACCAGCGACGTGGAGAACGTGCGGCGGCTGCTGGGCTTCGCCGTGCTCAGCCTCACCAACACGGTGCTCGCCTATGCACTCACCCTGCCGGCGATGGTGGCCATCGATCCCTGGCTGAGCCTGGCGGCGGTGGCCCTATACCCGCTCATGCTGATGGTGGTGCGCCTGTTCGGCGGCCGCATGATGCGCCAGCAGCGGCGCCAGCAGGAGGCCCTCGCCGATCTGAGTGATCTGGTGCAGGAAGACCTCAGCGGCATCAGCGCCATCAAGATCTATGGCCAGGAGGTGACCGAGCAGGCCGCCTTCGCCGGGCGCAATCGCGTGTACCGCGATGCCGCCCTGAATCTGGCGCGCACCCGCAGCACCCTGTTCCCGTTGCTCGAGGGCATCTCGTCGCTCAGCCTGCTGCTGCTGCTGGCCCTTGGCAGTGGTCAGCTGGCCAGTGGCCGGCTCTCGATCGGTGATCTGGTGGCGTTGATCCTCTACGTCGAGCGGCTCGTGTTTCCGACGGCGCTGCTGGGCTTCACGCTCAACACCTTTCAGACCGGTCAGGTGAGTCTGGAGCGGGTCGAGGACCTGCTGCGTCGGGTGCCGCGCATCGTGTCGCCGGCCCAGCCGGTCGCCCCCTCGACCCCCCGCCTGGGCCGGGTCGAGGCCCGGGGACTCACAGTCCGATACCCGG
>RGUW01000075.1 GCA_010027605.1 Synechococcaceae bacterium WB9_2_112
CTGCTGTGCTCCAGGTGCTGGACCCGCCTAACCCCAGAGGGCAGGGCCGATCGAGCCGATCGGGTGCGGCGAGCGCAGAAGCGCAAGCGTGACGGATTGTGAACTGGCCACCCTGACCCCTCTCAAGCCGTCACGCATGGGCTAAGATAAGTGCATCGGAGGGGAGGCCCTCCACAACCCATCAGCACATTCATGGCAATCATTATCGACCACCAAGCAGCACACAAAGCTGCACTCTCCGACGAAGAGTTGTCAATGGTCCGCGACTACAAAACCTATTGCCATGACAAAGCCTTTCGGCGCACTCTTTTAATCATTGATTGGGAGCCGTTCTCAGAGTCTGGCAGAGGGCTCAAGGACAGGGCTAGAAAGTGGGTTGTAAAGTCCGGCCGCGACTTCACGATTTTTACAGGCTCTTCAACCTTGCAGGGAGCCATCAAAGCCGCCCGCAGGATTCACGCCGAGCGTTGGCCCCATGCCTGACCCCACCGCCGCCCAGCCAGTTATGACCACCCCAGACTCAGACGCATTACGATTCGCAGCAGAGTGGTTGCGAGAGTATGAAGACGACCGCACGGATGGCGACAAAGACGTAGAGAGAGCGACTTCAGTTGCTGATTGGTTAAATACTCAAGCCGATGCAGCCGATCTTCGCGCCGTGGCAAAAGAGCATGGCGTGCCTGTTGCAAAGCTGCGCCGCAGAATTAAAGCCAATGCCTGACCCTCCACCGCCAGCCATGACCAACACAGCCATGAACATTGCCTACCGAGTTGAAGCCCACGACGGCAACCGCTGGGGCTTCGGCATCCGCATTAGCAACAACAGCAGGCTGCCTGAGTTCTGCGGCCTGACCTTTGCCGATCACTTCCTGACCCGTGACGAAGCAATGCGCCTCCGTGATAAAGCCGCCCGGCTGTGTGGCGGCAGCCTGCGCGTTGCCAGGGTCCAAGATGCCTGACCCCACCGCATCGCCTTCAATGACCACTGCAACAATCAAAGCTGGAGCAAAACTTCAGTTTGCAACAGGTAATTGGGCAACTCTTAAAACCGATCAAACCGCTGAAATCATTTCAGAGCGTTACGGCATCTACAAAGTTCTAATCAACGGTAAAACGTTTTCAGTGGATTACAAGCACGTTGAAGCCCATGCCTGACCCCACCGGCGCCGAGCGCCAACGCCGCTGGCGGGAGCGTCAAGCCGAGCGGCTAGCTCCGGCGGTGCGTGTGCCCTGCGAGGCCTGCGGCATCATCCACACCGGGGCACATGGCCTGCTGTGCTCCAGGTGCTGGGAACGGCTGACCGTTGAAGGCAGAGCTGCCAAGGCGCTGAGGGTACGAAAAAGCAGGGCAAAGCGGCGCAAGCTGGTTGATGACGGTTTGTGAAGTAGGCAGCCCTGCCCCTCCCAAACCATAACGGATGCGCTACAGTTTGAGCACAGGGGGAAACCCCACTCGGCAGCCCAGAGGCTGCACTGAACATGGGAGCCACTACCGGCACCATCAGCTCAATCCCCACCATCTGCGGGGAAGACACGCTGGAAATCGGACAGCGGGTATGGGTGAACTGCATGGCGCCAATGGAAGGGCTCAACGGCCAGATCGTTGATTCGATGCCTGGCGTAATCACCCGCTTTCACAAAGAGCCTGCTGGCTGGCTAGTCGAAGTTGAGCAGCGCGGCAGCCTGGTGTTGCCGATCCAAGGCGAAGCCTTCCGCTGCTTCTTCAGGCTGGGCCAGATCAGCGCCGGGTGATCGACCCTGCCCCCTTTCGCGAGGGGGCTTTTTTATGCCTGCCCGCGATTGCGACAATCTGTAAACCGGCCGCCTATCACCCTCCCGGGCCGTAACGGATGCGCTACAATATGAAGACAGGGGACGAGAGCCCCGCCACCACCCACCACCAGCCATGACCACCGCCACCGCTACCGCTCCCACCCGTCGAGTTGACCGCAACGGCTACGGCTTCTCCATCCGCCAGGAAGACGGCGCATGGTTCGGCTACGAGTGGCAGCGCCGCTCCTGCTTTGAGGTTGACAGCACCTGCATCACTGGCCCCATGACCGAAGCCGAGGCGGCTGCCTGGATCGCCGCTTTCTGACCCACCGGCCCGCCGGAGCCCATCCGGCAAATCATCCCACCACTCCACCGCCCACCACCAGCCATGAAATTTAAAACCACCATCACCGGCCGCAACCTTCCCAACGCAGTTGAGGCGGTAGTGACCGCAGCCGACGAATACGAGGCCCGGATCAAGGCGCTCCGCCGCTGGACCGGCAACCGCAGGGTCTGCGCTTTTCATCCCTACAACCCCCTCCCTGGCCAGGATCCATCTGGTCAAGCGGGCTACGGCTACGCCGCCGCGCCTCCCTCCTCAGGTTGCGAGCTGTCGGCCGCCACCGCGATGGTTCGGGTTTACATGGAGTCCTGCTAGGTTCACACCTTCCCCGCAAGCGCGGGGATGGCCCGTAGCTCCTTGGCTCCTGGCACCCATTCCCTGCACACGCGGGGACGATCAAGCGCCAGCCAATAAAAAAGGGGCCCCTCGGCCCCCTTGATCTCTGCAACAGTCTCACTGGGCCTTCTGCAGTTCGCGCTCCCATGTGCTAGTGAGCTGACCATTGGTCAACGCATCATGGGCCTCGTCCAGCATCCCGAAGGCGACTCCCAGGACCGCCATGCTCTTGCGATCACCCATGCGCTGGGTGCGCAGCTTCAGCTCCTCTACCTTGCGCCGGGCCTCAACGACCGCGCCAACCGCCTCTTGCATTTCCCTAGCCAGCGGGTCGTACCGCTGCACCAATGGCGCCACCGGCTGGGTGACAGCCCGCACCGAGGCCACGCGGGGCTCCTGCGGTGCAGCAGGCACCACTCGGACCACCTTGATCAGGGTGCTGGCCTGATGCTCGCGCCACTGCTCAGCCGCCACCGGGTCGCGCCACTCAAACGCCGGGTGCAGGGGAGCTTCCTCGGGCCTGGCCTCGTCCACCACCACATCGGGGCGGAGGCTGCCATCACGCCGCCGGATGCGGTCGAGTTCGCTGCCTGCAGTCTGGGCATCAATGCCTAGCTCCTGCTCGGCATCATCAATCCTGAAAACGTACTCAGTGCTCATGGTGATCTTGGGTAGGGAATGAGGGGGCCCATCCGAGCCCCTATTCTGCTGCACTTTGGCAACTGCAACACGCCAGCCGAACCGCATCGTGCGGTGCCTTGGGCCGCCAAGCCAGCCTTCGATGCCTGGTCACGATCGTTCCATCCTCGCCTCGCCTTACCTGCCGCGCCGAGCCTGCTTTGCCTCAACAGACCTTGCCTACCAGGCCTGCCGGTCCCTACCCAGCCAGACCGTGCCATGCCTGCCGCGCCTTACCTCACCAGCCCCCGTAACGCCAGATCTCACCGAACCTGCCTCTCCATCCCGTTCACTGCTGAGCCCTGCCTTCCAGACCATGCCTGCCGTCCCGCGCCGTCCTCGATCGCTCCTGACCTCACCACACCGTGCCTGCCGATCCTGTCCCAGCCATCGCTGCCTCGCCTCACCCGTCCCGCGTCAACCTCACCGGGCCTCGCCCAGCCATCGCCGCCTTACCTGCCATGCCATTCCGTGCCTTTCACTAGCCCGACCACGCCTAGCCAGCCGTGCCTGAATTACCACCGTGGCCACGCCTTGCCAGCGGTGCCTGGCCAACCCACGCTTTGCCTGCCAGAACTGGCCTGGCCGTGCCTTCCAAAGCCATGCCTGCCACGCCCTCCCGGCTTGGCCGTTCCGACCTGTCCGGGCCATGCCTGCCGATCCGATCCTCGCCAATGCTCCGGGCCATGCCTGCAAACCCTTGCCACTCCGCTCGTTGCCTTGCCTGCCGTGCCATTTCATGTCAGCCGAGGGGCTACCAAAAGAGCCGCCACCATCAACACAGTTGCTGAGAACCACCCGATCGGGTTGAACCAGATAAAACATGCGGCCCACGCTGTTAGGAGCAACAGCAGGGCCATGGCGGCACGGTTAGCGGTGGGGTCATCCATACTAGAGTTTTCCAGCTATACCGAAAAACAGCTATTTAGATAATTTCAAATAAACCAAACCCGAGTCCTGCGCTGGCTTTGCTATCGGGCCGACCCTCACCGATTCCCACCTGGAGTCCCACGCGGCTGATCAGGTTCACCACATCGCTGGAACTGAGCATCCCCGCGTCGTAGCGAATCCTCAGGATGGCGGCCCATTCCCGGTACATCGGACGGCAGCGCAGATCAACCACGCCCGTAGCGTTGCGGGTTGGGGCCACCCACTGCTCAGCTTCTCCCTCGGAAAGGCGCACTAGGGGGGCACCGTCTACCCGGTCGAAGCCATCGGCCAGCACGCAGAAGGCGAGTTTTGCATGGGTCATCTTGTAGCCCACGGCCCGGCAGGCTGAGATGGCGCCGTTGCGGAAAGCGGCAGCGTGAATGCCCTCCCAGCCCTCGTTGCTGACGTGTTTGGCGTTCTGAAACAGGGCATCGAAATCTTTTGGCTCCCGTGTCTTTTTGCTTTTGGCGGCGGAACCCGCCTCCTGCGTGGCCCGCATCATCTCGATTGCTTTTGCTGAAAAGCGGTTGACGACCAGGGGGCTGGTGCCTCGGATGTTGATCTCTAGGAACCGGAAATCCGGAGCCTTGATGCTGATGGCCTCCTCAGGGGCCTTGGTCTTGCTGGCGGTTGCCATGGTGGTGCTCTCGGTTGGGTGAGTAGGAGCGCCGTGCCGTGCCTGCCGCTGGCCTAAGCCGTTGCGGTTTTAAAATGGTATCGTACGTAAGGCCATACGAAACGCCACCACCACCACAGATGACCGCCACCACCGTCCGACCCGCCGCCACCGAGCAGCCCGCCAACCTGTACAGCCTGACCCTCGATGCCTACCGGCTAGAGGCCGCCATCGCCGAAGCCGCCGAGGGGCTGGTCAGCGATGACCCCGAGGTGGCCGCTGCTGCCACCGCTGAACTGGAGGCCTTGCTAGCCATTGGGGAGAGCACCAAAGACGCCCTACAGGCCAAGGCCGATGCCTGGTGCTGGGTGATCAGCCGCCTGCGGGATCAGGCCACCACGCGCCGCGAACATGCCGCCCGCCTTGTGCTGCTGGCCCAGACCGATGAGCGCAAGGCCGACGCAATGCTGGAGCGGCTGACCGATCAGTTGCTGTTCCTCAGCCCCGGCGAAACCAAGTTCGACCTTCCCTCTCACCAACTGCGCAGCACCAAAGTCACCACCGTTGAAATCGACGACGACCTGCTGCCCGAGGATCTGCCCGCCGAGTACCAGCGCAGCAAGACCACCACGCAGATCGACCGGGTGGCCCTCAAGGCTGCCCTGAAAGGGGGCGCTGTGGTGCCGGGAGCGAGCCTGCTGGAGCACCGCTCCTGGCGGCTGGGTTGAGGAGCAGGAAGATGTTCAACTCTGACTTCTACCCCACTCCGCCCGAAGTAGCGGCCACGATGCTCGATTGCCTCGACCTACGGGGCAAGACGATCCTGGAGCCCAGCGCCGGTAGCGGCAACCTGGTGCGCGAGTGCCTGAACCGTGGCGCTGCAGAGCTGCTGTGGTGTGAAACCGAGCCGCAACTGTTAGACCTGCTGACAACGCAGCGCGGTGGCTACTGCATCAGTCCCGACTTCCTCAAGCTGGAAGCGGCACCGGTCAGTCACATCCAAATGATCGTGATGAATCCGCCCTTCTCGGCGGACGAGGCCCACATCCTGCACGCCTGGGAGATCGCCCCGCCCGGCTGCGAGATCGTGGCCCTGTGCAACTGGAACACGATTGAGGGCCGCTACCGCCGCCTGCAGCTGCAGCTAGCCACCCTGGTGGAGGCTTACGGCAGCAAAGAGGATCTAGGCGAATGCTTTGCCACCGCCGAGCGCCCCACGCGGGTGAGTGTCGGCATGGTGCGCCTCCGCAAGCCGGGGCAACGTGTAAGCGCCGCTGATGAGTTTGATGGGTTCTTCCTCGGGCCCGACGACATCGAAGCCCAGGGCGAAGGGCTGATCCCTTACCGCCGCAGCCGCGACATCGTGAACCGGTACGTGGAAGCCTGTCGCATCTACGACGAGCAGGTGGAGGCTGGGGTGCGCCTGCGCAGCGTGCTCGACGGGTTCTTTGGTGGGGAGCTGGGCCTGCAAGTCACGGTCGAGGGGGCCCCGGTCACCCGCAACCGCTTCCGCAAGGACCTGCAAAAGGCAGCCTGGAAGCACGTTTTCGCCGAGTTTCTGCCCGCGCAGATAGCCACCAGCAACCTGCAAAAGGACATCAACGCCTTTGTGGAGGAGCAATCCAAGATCCCGTTCACCGAGCGGAACATCTACAGGATGCTCCAGATCGTGGCGGGCACCCAGGAGCAGCGGGTAGACCGTGCGGTAGAGGAGGCGATCGACAGCCTGACCAAGCACACTAAGGAGAACCGCTGGGGCGTGGAGGGCTGGGTCACGAACTCGGGCTACATGCTGAACCGCCGCTTCATCCGGGCCTACATGGCGGAGCTGACCTACAACAACCGTGGTGTCAACCTTAAGACCTACGGCAGCCAGAGCGATGAGATCCGCGATCTGATCAAGGCCCTGTGCTTCATCACGGGTCGCAGTTACGACGAGGTAGCCCAACCTAAGAAGCCATCCAGTGATGGCATCTTCTGGCCTGGCGAGTGGTACGAGTGGGGCTTCTTCCGGTTCCGCGCCTACAAAAAGGGCACGGTGCATTTTGAGTTCTTGGATGAAGAGGTGTGGGCTGCCGTCAACGCTCGCTACGCCAGGATCAAAGGGCAGGTGCTGCCGGAGCAACTGGCCAAGAAGAAGCCCCGCCGCAAGGCTACCGAACCGGTGGGGGTGGCGGCATGATCCCCTGTCCCGAATGCAACGCCTTAGGTCACAAGGTGCTTGAATCCCGCTATCAGCCCAAGCTGAAAGCCAAGCGCCGCCGCTGCGTGTGTAAAGCCTGCGGATTCCGGTTCACCACTCAAGAAAAAGTCTGGACGGGCGAACACCTATCCGTTGTGCCTGCAGAACCAGCACCGCTTAGCACGGCTGCCCGGCTAGATCAGATTGAGGCCAGGCTGGAGGCATTGATTGCCGCCAAGGTGCGGGTAAGCACACAGTCTGCCCCTGAGCCCACTGCAGTATCGGTGCCGATCGAGCGGCTAGGCCTTCGCACCGTCCGCGCCTACAACACCCTTAAGCGGGCAGGGGTGCATACGGTGGCTCAACTGCTGAGCCTGACCCCTGCGGATCTGCTGCGGATCAAGCGGTTCGGCGTGACCTCGCTGACCGACGTGGTGATGGCCCTGGAGCAGCTGGGTCTGGAGCTGCCACGGGAGAGGGAAAGCGCATGAGCGAGCACCGGTAGCCTTGCGCTGCCGGGTCGGTCCTATCCGTAAGGACGGACGCGGTGGAGGGTGCCTTCAGACACCTTCCTGAAACCGTATCGGAGGCCCGGTTTCAACCGGAGAGGGCTGGCCTTGCGGCTGGCCCTTTCCCATCGCGCTATGCTGTGGATGCTCGGCAGCGATGCCGGGTGATCTGAAGCCCGTATTCACCATGAAAACCCTGGCTATGCCCGCCTTCCCCGGCGGGTCACCTTTCGCGTCCGCTGTTGACCGAGCGTTGTGGGAGCTTGGCTACCCCAACGATTTCGAGACCGAGGCCGAAGCCCGCGCTGCCGTCGCCGAGCTGCGCAGCCTCCCTGCCTTCGCTGCGACCACCTTCACCTTTGTGGAGGCCTGAGCCATGACCCGCTCATCCTGGGCTGCCTGCGAGTGCTGCGGTGAACCGCTATCCCTCCTCCCCGCACAACCGGCACCGACTATGATCGAAGCCCGCGAGTGGAACGGCCACCCGATCCACCGCCGCCAAGTGGATGGCTACGTGAACGCCACGGCGATGTGTCGGGCCGGTGGTCGTCGCTGGAACCACTACGTCACCAACGACCGCACAGCCGAGTATCTGCAGGCCCTTTCGGGGTCAGCCGGAATTCCGGCCGACCTGTTGGTGGCCTCCATCGGCACCGGACCGAACCACCTGCGGGGCACCTGGATCCACCCCCGCCTGGCGGTGGACCTCGCCCGCTGGATCTCACCCTCCTTTGCCGTTTGGATGGATGGCTGGTT
>RGUW01000076.1 GCA_010027605.1 Synechococcaceae bacterium WB9_2_112
CCCTTCGATCCCCGCTGCACCGAGTGGTTGGTGGAGATCCCCACCGAGGTGAGCTGGGCCAACCTCCCGGGCGCCGACGCGGTCGAGATCAACAACTTCTCGGCGATGGCCCAGTTCGACTTCTACATGCAGGTGCAGAAGCACTACACCGCCCACAACACCAGCGCCACGATCGAGTTTCGTGACCAGGAGGTGGAGCCCCTCGCCAATGCCATTCACCGGGCGATCGAGGAGGGCGAGGGGTACATTTCGGCGGCGCTGCTGGCCCGCTTCGATGCCAACGCCACCTTCCCCCGGCTGCCGTTCGAGCCGATCGACGCCGCCACCTACCAGCGCCTGAACGCCGAGGTGGCCGAGCGGCGCCGCACCGAGTGCTTCTTCGAAGCCCTCAAGCGCTACGACGGCGGCGAGCTGCTGGAAGCGGGCCCGGCCGGTTGCGATTCCGACAAGTGCCTGCTGCCCCTGGCCAAACCCAGCAACAATTGACCTGCCCCTGCTGAGCCTGCCGCCATGGCGCCGCCCCTGGCCCGTCGCTCGCTGGTGGTCGCCGTGGTGGCATCGGGGTTGCTGCTGGCCGGCTGCGGCAGCTGGTGGCGCCAACACCAGCTGGCCCAACAACGGCGCGAGGCCCATGCGCGCTGCATCGAGCAGCGCGCAACCCTGACCCAGCTGATCGGTGCCATCGAGGCCGATCAACGGGCCCTCAAGACCCTGAGCGAGCAGGTCTACACACCAACCCGCAGGCCACCTCCTCCCGACCCTGATCTGGCCGATCGGTTCAGCCAGCTTGATCGCGAGCTGGACCAGGAGCGCTATCTCAAGGAGAGTGCCGCCTGGAATGCCAGTGAAGTCCAGCGCCGCAGGCTCTGGCAGCAGGGCCAACTGCAACGCCAGCAGCGGGTGCGCCAGCGCCTGGATACCCGTCTGCAGGAGCTCATGAGACGGGATTCGACGCTGGTCATCGGCGGACAACCCAACCGCAGCGCCATTGCCCGGCGCACCCTGTGCCCCGAGCCCTGAGAACGGCACCCACAGACCGCGCCGTCAGCCGAGGGCCTGCGCCGGCAGCGCCGAGAGCGCGCGCTCGAGCTGCGCCACCAGGTCGCGACAGCGAGCGTGCTGATCGACCGGGGCAAGGCTGACCGGCAGGGTTTCGATCATGTCGGCCAGCAGGCGGGCCTGACTGGCAAGCAGTTCGGTGCTGACAACAGCCATGGAAACAACAGGTCTGAGTACCGGGCAGACAACCGGGCTGATCGCGCCCGACCGCACCCCTCCACCATGGCGCCAAGTCTCAGAAGCGTCTCACAAGACGTGATTCAGGCTTGGCGCCTGGGCTCAAGGGATGGGATCATGGCCGTGTCGGGGCTGCCCGGCAGCCACCTGGAGGGGTGGTCGAGTGGTTGATGGCTCCGGTCTTGAAAACCGGCGTGCCGAAAGGCACCGTGGGTTCGAATCCCACCCCCTCCGCTTAAAAAGCGTCCTGAGACGCTCGTGAGATTCCAGGATCCCAGTCTCTGATTGGGTTTTTAACGCCTTAGGTCCAGAGCAGTCTCAGAAATTGCGCTGCAGTGCCGAAGAAGTGTTGGTGTAACTGTTGGTGTAAAGTGTTGGGGTGTTGGTGTAATGAGGTTTGACCTTAACCGACGCCCAAATTAAAGCGGAAAAACCTGGCACCACCCGTCGTCGCGTCTCTGATAGCGGGGGTCTGCTGCTGGAGATTGACCCTGCTGGCGGCAAGTACTGGATCTGGCGACACCGCTACCCACCCAGCAAAGACGGCAAGCAGCAGGACTACCGCATCGGTCCCTACCCCAAGGTCTCTCTAAAGAAGGCACGGCAGATCAGGGACGAGCAGAAGACCCTGATGCAGCAGGAGGGCATCAACCCCTGTGCTGCCAAGAAGGAGGCACGACTGAAGCAGAGGGTCTCTCACCAACCACTGACGACCTTTGAGTCCGTTGCCCTGGACTGGCACAGCATCAAGGCAACAGGCACATGGAGCACCCGTCACACAGGCGATGTGCTGCTGAAACTCCAGAAGGACATCCTTCCCGCACTCGGTGCAGTCCCCATCAAGGAGTGACGTGACCCCCTTTATCGGTCCAGGCCTTATGAGAGTTGGTGGGTGTGGTCATGCGGCAACTCCCTCTTGAGCTGCCTCCAGGGGCGTACGCCCGCGGGCAGGTGATCGCTGGCGTTCGAAGGAGCAGACAGGAGGGGCGTGCAGCAAATCCGCTACTTGCGCACGCGTAGCCAGGCGGCTACAGTGGTGCTGTGTTTGAGGTGCGGCAAACAGAGCGCTTTGCGCAATGGCTTGGGGATCAGCGTGACCTCAGGGCTAGAGCGCGCGTTCAGGCCAGGATTGAGCGTCTCATTGGCGGCAATCCCGGTGATGCCAAACCAATCGGTTCTGGCGTCTCTGAGTTACGAATCAACTATGGCCCTGGATACAGGGTCTACTTTCAGCAGAAGGGCTCCACTTTGATCATCCTCTTGGCCGGTGGCGACAAGTCATCACAATCAAGAGATATCGATGACGCTCTCTTGCTGGCTCGTCAGATCAAGGAGGACCGTTGATGGAGATCAAAACCCTGCCTTACGACGTCGCTGAGACACTCAGAACACCCGACGAAATGGCGGCCTATCTCGAGGCATGCATCGAGGAAGCTGATGGCGATGCTGCATTCATTGCCAAGGCTCTCGGCGATATCGCTCGTGCCCAGGGGATGACACAGATCGCTCGTCAGACAGGGCTCTCTCGCGAAAGCCTATACAAAGCGCTCTCTGGCGATCGCAGCCCAAGTTTTGACACTGTGCTCAAAGTCATCTCCGCGCTTGGATTAAAACTGAGTGCCGGAGTTCAGGAGAAGGCCGAGCTGGTCTGAGTGCGATTGGCCGAGCGAGAATCAGCGGCAGTGGTCTGTTGAGCGGGCCCTTCGAACGCGCCGCTCGAGTGGACTGGCAATTGACGGATGTCAAATAAAAGCAGAGATCTCTGCCTGCCACTCAGCGGCAGCGTTAGCCAGAGCATGGGAATGCGAGGAGGCTGCAGTCGTGGCTACAATGTGAGCACGTCTGCTGGGTGTGGTGGTGGTTCGAGCAAAGCTGGTCAAAATCGGTAATTCGAGAGGGATCCGCCTCGCCAAACCCTTGCTTGAGGTTGCGGGGCTGGCTGATGAAGTCGAGATCGAAGCAGCTCCAGGGGTTCTGACCATCAGGCCCCAGCGTCTTTCGAGCCGGAGGGGCTTCTTGATGAGATGAGCGCTACTCGGTTTGATGATGAAGAGTGGTCATGGTGACTGAGGAACGCGTCTCAAGAGGTGACATCTTCCTTGTCGCGTTGAACCCCACGCGAGGATCTGAAATTAGGAAGACCAGGCCTTGTGTCGTCGTGTCGCCGGACGAGCTGAATAGTCACCTTCGCACTTTCATTGTTGCTCCGCTGACAACTGGCGGACATCCATACCCGTTTCGTGTGCGTTGCAAGTTTGAAGGCAAAGAAGGACATGTTGTGCCTGACCAGCTGAGGGCCGTAGATGGTGAACGTCTCATCAAGCGATTGGGGAGTCTGTCGGAGACTACGTTGATTGAGCTGCTGGGTGTTCTTCAGGCGATGTTCGCTGTGTAGAGGCCTGGCTAACACGGCCATGCACCTGACCCGCCCCCTTCAACTCACCGAAGCCCAGCGAGTTCCCCGAAGCACCAGCTTTCTGCGGCCAGGTGATGGCCAGCGTTAGGCAGACAAGACTTGTGTCAGGGGCAGTAGGGACAGCTCAAGCTCGGCCACAGCACTGTTGGGATGCTGACGGAGGCGACCACCCCACTCCCAATCCCAAAGCGCGCCAACGGGCTCAGCGCCTGCCCTGGCTGATGGCCTGCAGATTGGCAGGTAAAAACACAGCCCATGAGAGGAAGGACGTGCACTGCGCTCCACCCTTGCAACCGCTCTGGGGCCAGACGTCCTGGGCTCCATCCAACGGAGACTTGGCGCTGATGTCGGCCAGACGGAAATCCACCGGCAGGTTGGCCAAGATCCCTGCGCCTGAGATCTGACCGTCTGCGGCATCGGCAATGATCGCTGAACGCAGGGCTTCCACAGACTGGGCTTTGAGGGTGGCGTAGGGCACGTAGCTGCGGGTCTGCTGGTCGAGGAAACTCACCCCGGCATCGGAGTAGAGGAAACGGCTCAGTCTGATGAAATCGACCGCATAGGTCTTGTTCAGCCCTTGCTGGATCTGCTGCGACGTCCAACCGGAACCATTCAGCCCATCCTCCAGGCCCCGGTCTGTGATCTGGCCTGTGCTCAGAAACGTGTTCAACGCCTTGGCGCTCGTGGTCCAGACGGCGCCACCGGTGTTCCAGCGCACCGGGCTGGTGGGGGCGGCCAGACCTGGAGCCGTGGAGACCGTGAGAGCAAGGCCAAAGGCCAGCAGCCATGCAGGTTTCGCCATGGAAGCACCGGCCGACAACCGGTCGAACGCGAGCGAACCCTATGGAGGGTGTGAACTCCTTGAAGGCAGACAGGGCTGCTTTGAGGCAGAGATGCAGCGCCTGTCGGAGCCAACGGGTGTCGTCAGCGCGACGGGTCTGCTCCCGCTGACATGGGGGCTGGCGCTGCAGCCGGCAGCCAGCAGACGCGGCAGCGTGCAGGAGGGCGGTCTGCAGCACCCCTGAGCGCCCACACCACGGCCATGACAACGGAAGACCAACGCCACCTGTCGGGCACACAGCCAGACCCGGGAGCCGACGAAGGCCTGATGCACGGCCAGCCGCTGCCGGCGCAAACCGATCACGACTACAGGCAACTGGAGCAGCACTACCGCCGCTCAGCCCAGTACGCCGCGATGGTGGCGCGCTACCCACAACTGCGCCATTGGATCAGCCATTGCAGCAACGTCGACCTGGTGGGCGATCCGGCTGAAACACCCATAGGGCACGCCGTGGGTGGGGTGGTGCTGCAGTGGGACCGCAGCCACGGGGAGAGTTGAGTCGATCGGGCGCTCGACTATGCATGGAGATGACCCATCGGGATCGTCCCGTGTCCAAAGCTCAGCTCAACGCCTTCATGGTCAAAATGGCTGCCGATTCCGACCTCAGGGCCAGGGTGGATGCCGCTGCCGATCCGGCGGCCGTGGTGATGATCGCCCACGCCGAAGGCCATCGCTTCACGGCTGCCACCTGGTCGCGCCATCTGCGCGGATGAGGAGCCATCTGCGCAGATGAAGCAAGGCGCGCCCGCTGGGGGCAACATCTCAGGCCACCTCGGGCGCCCAACCCTGCTGACGGGTCATGTCATCGGTCCATCCCTGACAGCGGCTGGTCAGATGCGCGCCATGGGCGATCAGCCCCTGGTGCAACTGGCAGGTGAGCACGGGGATGCAGTTGCCC
This sequence comes from Synechococcaceae bacterium WB9_2_112, assembly GCA_010027605.1. Taxonomy (GTDB): domain Bacteria; phylum Cyanobacteriota; class Cyanobacteriia; order PCC-6307; family Cyanobiaceae; genus RGUW01. The sequence goes on from RGUW01000076.1 coordinate 5,392, forward strand.
CCGGCGTGGTGCCGGAACCAGTGGCAGGTCATGCAGACCTTGCGGCTTAGGGCCAGTCTTCAACCGGGAGCGCGAGCCGCGCCACGAGGGCCGCGGGCCGAGGCAGGGGGACAGCCATGAAGCACCTGAATCAATACACCTGTACTAGCACGTTCAGGGGCTTAACGCCGCCACAGACCCAGCCATTCGTTGTCGCGCTCGGGGGCAGAGCCCTGGGCCGGTTCCCACACGCATTGCTGCAGGCCTGCAGCGCTGAGCTGCTGGGCCAGCGCATCGGCATCACTGCCCCAGGGCGGGCCGCCGGGCCGTTGGTGGCACCAGAACAGACCCAGCAGCCACCCCCCGGGAGCCAACAGACGCATCACGGCCTGCAGATAGGTCTGGCGCTCAGCCGGATCAATCGCGCAGAAGCAGGTGTGCTCCAGCACGCCCTGGAAGCTGGCCGGTTGCAGCCCGGCGGCATCCAGGGCCGGTTGATCGAACAGATCGGCCTGAATCCAGCGCAGTGCCGCCCGCCCCTCGCCATGGAGCTGCCGCGCCCGCTGGATGGCTTCACGGCTGAAGTCGAGCCCCACCACCGCAAAGCCCAGCTCGGCCAGCAGGGCCGCTTCGTGGCCCCGACCGCAGCCGGGGACCAGCACCCGAGCCGGCGGCTGCGGCGCGCGACGGTCACTGCGTAGAAAGGCCTCCAGCGGCGGGGCTGGATGGCCCAGCTCCCAGCCATCGCGGCCATCGCGGTAACGCTCATCCCATGGTGTTGCGCTCACGCTGCAGGCCCCGATCAGCCTCCATTCAAAAGGCGCCCCGTGGGGGGCGCCTTAGCACCGGTTGCCCATCCTCGCCCTGGCAGTTAGGGCGGGATCGGATCGGGTGTCAGTGGTTCACGCTTGTCCTGCCTGGGACCTGGCAGGGGAGGAACTGGGATCACGTCTGGGAGAAGAGATGCTCGAAGCTTGACTGTCTCGGTTGTGATCCCGGCTCGGGTGATCCCTGGCCGGACTCTCTTGGAGGTGAGGACTCGGGGTGGCACCCGCCCTCACCTCAACTTCAACGTAGGAGCTTCTGGCAGGCGCGGGGGGTTGGAGCCGTTCCTGTTCCCGTACTTGGCGGCAGGCTGCTGTTCATGGCCGCACCTTGTTGACCGCCAGTCCGGCCTCGGTGGCCGTGACACCGGCCAAGAGCAGCAGCCCGATCAGCCCAACCAGCCGATTCTGAGTCTCGTCAACGGCATCGGCGTTCTGAGCCAGCACAGCGCCGGCCACAAACCAGGCGGTGGCCAGGGCCGACGTGATCCAGTAGGCCTTCCAGCGGCGTTGATAGAGATAGCCGGCTCCCAGCCCTGGAATGACGTTGAGCACCACCGCCACCCAACCGGCCGAGGCGGCAAGGATCTGCTCACGGGTGGGATGCATTGCAGCGTTCACATCAGGCGCCACTCTGGCGACTGGGGCCCGGAAGCGGCGGATTGAGCGATTGCACGCATCACCACAGCAGCATCAGCGCACCAAGCTGGTGACAGAGCCAGAACCCGACAGGAGGCACGCCACCGTGCAGCGAGCAGTCCCGGCTCAACTGGTCCAGGCACCCGCGAGGCAACCGCTCCGCAACCTGGGTCGTTGGTGCTGGATGCAGCAGCGACCGGCCTGGGATTCCGGCCGGCCGGCAGGGGGCTCACGCTCAGCTGTGAAACAGCAGCACGAGGCCTGAACTGACCTGGTGGAACTCCCGCTCCTCGCGGCTCAGGTCGAGGCCCACCTGCAGTCCTTCGCGCAGGGCCTCGTCATAGGGCGGAGCCCCGGGAGGAGCCTCGGCGCACCACAGGGCAGCGATGCCCACCGGAGTGGCATGCCAGCGAAAGCAGGGCGTGTTGCCGATCGATGGCTCCTTGAGAGCATCCTCCAGCAGCTCACGAATGGCCATGGACGTCTGACTCTGTGTCCAGGATTGGTAGGCAGCGAGGGGCCGGCAATCATCTGAGAGCTTTCGTGACGTAGAGGGCCAATGCCGACGCCAGCAGTAGCCATGACAGCTGCATCCGACGCGTGAGCTGGAGCATGCGCAGCACCGCAGCCGCATCGGGCGGCGGCGCCCCGACCGCCAGCAGGGGTTTGGCACGCGACACCCCGCCATAACGGTTGAGCCCGCCGAGCTGCACGCCCACGGCGTGGGCGTAGGCCGCCTGGGAGACCCCGGCATTGGGCGACGGGTCGGGGGCACCATCACGCAGGGCTGGCCCCAGCTGACCCAGACTGAGGGCCACGAGCCGGCAGGGCAACCAGACGAGCAGGTCGTCAAGCCTGGCCCCGGCGGTGCCGAGCCAGCGCAGGCTGCCGCTGCGGTAGCCCAGCATCGAGTCGAGGGTGCTGGCGGCCTTGAACCCCCAGGCCAGGGCCAGGGGTTGGCCCAAAGCTGCCCCCACCAGCATCCAGAACAGCGGGGCAAACAGGCCGTCAACGGCGTTTTCGCTGGCGGTCTCGGCCAGGGCCCGCAGCACCTCCGACGCGCTGAGCTGGTCGGTGTCGCGTCCCA
>RGUW01000077.1 GCA_010027605.1 Synechococcaceae bacterium WB9_2_112
GTCAGGGGTGTCAGGGCCGTCAGGCTCACCAGCACGCCGGCGCTCAACAGGGACATCACCAGCTGGCCGTACGCGGATGTGAGTCCCGGGCGCCCTGCGCGCTGTGCCATAGCCGACCGATCGATGGCGTCAGCCTAGGGAGCGGATGTTGCGGCGCCATTGGTCGGGCTTGATGCGGCGCAAGGCCGACGCCCGCAGCCGTTCATCCCAGTCCTGATCGCTCCACTGCAGGGCTTCATGGGCCTGCAGATCCAGCAGCCAGGGCCGCGGTTGCAGATCCGGGTCCTCGCTGGTGGGTGCCTGGCGGTTCCAGGGGCAGACCTCCTGACAGATGTCGCAGCCGGCCACCCAGGGGGCCATGGCGGCGGCGATCTCCCGGGGCAGCTCGGGGTCGCGGTTCTCGATCGTGTGAAAGGCGATGCAGCGGCGGCTGTCGACCACAAACGGCTCGACGATGGCGGCCGTGGGGCAGGCCTCCAGACAGGCGCTGCAGCTCCCGCACAGCGGCTGCGCCGGTTGATCAGCCGGGAGCTCCACGGTCATCAGCAGATGACCCAGCAGCAGCCAGGAGCCGTGGTCGCGGCTGATCAGATTGCTGTGTTTGCCGATCCAGCCCAGGCCGGCGTCCTCGGCCCAGGCCTTGTCGAGCAGGGGTGCGCTGTCGACGCAGGCCCGCCAGCGCACCCCGGGGTGCTGCGTTTCCAGCCATCGGCCCAGCCGCCGCAGGCGTTGATCGATGACGCGGTGGTAGTCACGCCCCCAGCCGTAGCGGGCCACCGCCAGGGCGGTCGGGCTGCGCTCGGCCTTCACGTGGTAGTTGAGGCCGACGGCCAGCACACTGCGTACGCCCGGCAACAGCTCTTCGATCCGTTGTCGGCGTGGATCGGCCATCCAGGCCATCGATCCCTGGTGCCCTGCTGCAAGCCAACGCTCGAGAGCGGCGCTGCGCAGCCGCAGCCTGCCGCTGCCGGGAACACTGGCAATGCCCACCGGGTCAAACCCCTGGGCGCGAGCCTGCTGTCGCAGTGCCTCTGCGAGCCCCCCGCCAGTGCCGATCGCGCTGCTGGCGGAACTGCTCGTCACCCGTAAAGTGCGGCCAACGTTCAGTCTGCAGCTCCCTGGTTGCAGCGACATCCCCGTGAACACAGCCTCTTCTGGTCGTCTGGCCCCCGTTCTGCGCTGGATCGGCATCACCCTGGTGGTGCTGCTGGGCCTGCAGCTGCTCGTGCTGTTCAGCGGCTGGAACTGGTCCGAGGAGAGCTACCGCCAGCTGTTCATGCAGGTGCTGGTGAGCCAGTCCCCCATGGCCCTGGTGGGTCTGGTGCTGATGCTGCTGGGTGCCCGTCTTGAGTCGTCGGCCGGGGAGCGCACGCCGCTGCGCATCACCACCGCGGTGCTCAGCATCCTGCTGGCCCTGGCGATGCTGGTGGCCGTTCCGGTCACCATCAGCGGCGACAGGGCTGCCGTCGATCAGGCCGATCAGCAACTCCAGGCCGGCGCGGCCCAGCTCGACATGATGCGCTCCCAGCTGGCTTCCGCCACGCCCCAGGCCCTCGATCAGCTGGTGCAGCAGGCCGAGCAGGCCGGCCAGTTGCCTGCCCAGGCCACGGCTGAGCAGAAGCGGGGTCTGGTGCGCCAGTTGATGGATCGCCAGGTCAAGCGGGCCGAAGCCCAGCTCAACCAGCAGCGCAAGGCCCGCGACATCAGCGTCAATCAACGGCGCATCGGCGGCACCGTCAGCGCCGTCGTGCTGCTGGTGGCCTTCGTGTTGCTGGCCCTGGCAGCCCTGCTCTGACGGCCATCCTCCCGTCGCCACCGACAGGGTCGCCCCGGCGCCTGGCTAAGTTGCCAGTTGGTTCCATGGCGCGCTCAGGGGTATCAGGTGGTGCCATCCAGTCCGAGACCCGATGACCCGTTGGGTGATCGGCTACAGCAGGATCTCAAGAACGATCTGATTGCCGGCCTGCTGGTGGTGATACCACTGGCGACGACCATCTGGCTCGCCACCACGGTCAGCCGTTTCGTGCTGGCCTTTCTCACCTCGATCCCCAAGCAGTTCAACCCGTTCAACACCCTCAACCCGGTGTTGCAGGAGTTGATCAATCTGGGCGTGGGTCTGCTGGTGCCCCTGCTGGGCATCCTGCTGATCGGCCTGATGGCCCGCAACATCGTGGGGCGCTGGCTGCTCGAATTCGGCGAAGGCACCCTGCTGCGCATCCCCCTGGCGGGTTCGGTCTACAAGACGCTCAAGCAGCTCCTCGAGACGTTTCTGCAGGGGAATTCCAGCCGTTTTCGTCGGGTCGTTCTGGTCGAATATCCGCGCGAGGGGCTCTATGCCCTGGGATTCGTGACCGGTGAACTGGGAGCTTCCCTGCAGAGCGGCTTTGCGGAGAGGATGCTGAGCGTGTTCATTCCCACAGCCCCCAATCCGACCACCGGCTGGTATGCCGTCGTTCCGGAACGGTCGGTGAAGGACCTCGATCTCTCGGTGGAAGATGCCTTCCGCACCATCATTTCGGCCGGCATCGTCAGCCCTGATGAACGGGAACAGGCCTCCAGCCGCAGTTTTTCGAGCCTTCTGGCCCAGCTCCGCTCTCCCCAGCTCTCCTGATGCAGAGTCGAACCCTGGCCCGAGAACTGGCCCTGCTGATGCTGGGTCAGACCAGTGATCGCGACGAACGTCAGGCTGGCGCCGGTCTGCCGGATCTGGCCGACAGCTCCCTGACCGATCTGATGCACCGTGCCCTGGCCGGCCTGCATCAGCACGTGCGTGAGGCGCTCGACCGCTCGGCCGAGGACCTTCAGAACGCCGAGCAGCATCTGCTCGACAGTGAACTGCAGGATGCCGGTGAAACCCAGCAGGCCCAGCAGTTGCCCAAGGTGCGCCAGCACCTGCGCGATGGTCTGGCCCTCGCCGAGATGGCCCTCAATCGCCTCTCGGCGGGCCTCGAGCTGCCCCGGGTGTTGCTGCTGGCCGACCAACCCGAGGTGCGCAGGGATGCCATTGAGCGCACCCGGGCCGTGCTCCAGAACCGGCAGCAGATCGACAGCAGCCTGGATGCGGTGATGGAGGGTTGGCGCCTGATGCGTCTGCCCCGCATCGATCGCGACATCCTGCGCCTGGCCGCTGTCGATCTGGACACCTTCGGCACCCCGCCGGCGGTGGCCTGCAATGAAGCGGTCGAGCTGGCCCATCGCTACAGCGATGACCAGGGTCGACGCATGATCCATGGTGTGCTGCGCCGACTCACCACCGCCGCCGGCCGGCCCTGAGCCCCGTTCTCACCCATGGTTTACGACTGGTTCAACCGCACGGCCGAAACGACGGCCGAAGCGACGCCCCCTGACCCTGGCGCTGCTGATCAGCCTGCGGCTGAACCAGTGGCTTCCACCGATGCAGGCGCGGTTGCCGCCGATGCGACGGCCTCCGAGGTTGAACCGGATGCCGACGATGCCCTCGCCTGGGCCAGGGCTGCCTATGCCCGTCTGAAGGCCGAGCAGGACGCGGCCCGTCAGGACGCCGCGGTTGGGCCCGTGGTCTCCGAAGCCGTTGTTGCCGGACCGGAAGCCGAACCAAAGCCTGAACCCGAACCTGAACCGGAGCCTCAACCAAAGCCTGACTCTGACGTTGCTCCTGTCCCTGCCCCTGCTCTGTCGCTGCTGGAGCTGGCGGCCGCGCAGCGGGCTGAACGTCAGCAGGCGGTCACCGCGCTCGAGCCACCGGTCGCGCCTGATCTGGCGGCCCAACCGGTTGCACCCGCGACCCAGGAAGCACCGGTGCTGGGTGCCTTTGACGAGACCTTCACCTGGTCGGCGGAGGTGCTGGCAGCCCAGGGCAAACGGGTCGATCAGATCTCGCTTGAGGAGATCGATTGGCTCAGCCGGCTGCGCCCCAGTTGCTCGAGAACCTGGGCGACGACCCCCTCACCCCCGAGGTGCTTGACGATCTCGAGACCACCCTGCTGCAGGCCGACGTGGGGGTCCAGGCCACCGATCAGGTGCTCGAGGCCCTGCGCAGGCGGCTCAACACCGAGGTGGTTGACCCGGCTGAAGGCATCCGTTTTCTCAAGGAACAGCTCACCGACCTGCTCGAGCAGCCGATCCGATCCTGTGCCAACCCCCTGTTGGCTCCCCAGCGGGGTCGCCTCAATGTGTGGTTGATGGTGGGTGTCAATGGCGTCGGTAAGACGACCACCCTCGGCAAGCTGGCCAACCTGGCGGTCCGCAGCGGCTACAGCTGTCTGATCGCTGCGGCCGATACCTTCAGAGCGGCCGCGGTGCAGCAGGTGCAGGTCTGGGGCGAGCGCAGCGGCGTGCCCGTGATCGCCAATCCCAGCTCCAATGCCGATCCGGCGGCGGTCGTCTACGACGCCATCGGTGCGGCCCAGGCCAAGGGCACCGAGCTCGTGCTGGTCGACACGGCGGGACGCCTGCAGACCAAGCACAACCTCATGGAGGAGCTGGCCAAGGTGCGCCGCATCGTCGACAAGCTCGCCCCCGATGCCGCCGTGGAGTCGCTGCTCGTGCTCGATGCCAGCCAGGGTCAGAACGGTCTGCGCCAGGCGATGGCCTTTGCCAGTGCCGCCGGTCTCACCGGGGTGGTGCTCACCAAGCTCGACGGCAGTGCCCGCGGTGGGGTCGCCCTGGCGGTGGCCTCCGAAGCGGGTCTGCCGATCCGGTTCATCGGCGCCGGTGAGGGGATCCGCGACCTGCGGCCGTTCAACAGCTTCGAATTCGTCGAAGCCCTGCTGGCGGGCTGAACCAGGCAAACATCGCTACCCTGCGGGTCGCTGCCGCTGACGGCCGTGTGGACGGCCTCAGAATCTCTGCGTCAGCTCCTTGACAGCCTCAGCAAGGAGCAGCGTCGCAACCAGGAACTGCTGGTCTCGCTCGCGTTTGCCCTGCGCAGTTTCACCAACCTGGCCCGCTTTCTCGAGCTGGTGCCGTTGGTCGCCATGCGCCTGGTCGAGGCCGAAGGCGCGCTGCTGCTGGTGTTTCACGACGACGGTCGGCTGTGGCGCGAGCAGCTGCAGGCCACAGCCGGGGAACGCTGCGCCGAGCTGTTGCGGCAACTGGTGGCGCTGGCTGACAGCGAGCTGCAGAGCCTCAGTGGCGAGGAGGCCGTCACCCGGTTTCTGGATCAGCGGGTGGCGCGGCTGCTCGGTCAGGCCCAGGTGTTCGCCACCACCATCGCCTGTCGCGGCAAGGCCCGCGGCAGGCTGTATGTGTTCAGTTCCCGCACGGGCTTCAGTTGGAGTGACGTGCATCGCCGCCACGTGCAGCTGGTGGCCGATCTGGCTGCCGTGGCGCTGGAGAACGACGCCCTGGTGCAGCAGATGCGTCGCCATGAGCGTCTCGACCGCCAGCTCAGCACCGGCGCCGAGATTCAGGCCCAGCTGCTGCCCGACCACTGCCCCCGCATCGCCGGGGTCGAGCTGGCGGCCCGCTGCCGGCCGGCGTTTCAGGTGGGTGGCGACTACTACGACTTCATCCCGACCCGGCCCCAGCTCAGCGGTCGCCGCCGCGAGCAGGGGCGCTGGGCCCTGGTGATGGGCGATGTGATGGGCAAGGGCATCCCCGCCGGGCTGTTGATGACCCTGCTGCGGGGCATGTTGCGGGCCGAGGTGCTGAGCGGCCATGCCCCGGGCCGCATCCTCCATGACCTCAATGCCATGGCCCAGGAGGACCTGGCCCATTCGCACCGGTTCGTGACGCTCTTCTATTCCGATTACGACCCCCGCACCCGCCTGCTGCGCTACGCCAATGCGGCCCACAACCCCCCCCTGATCTGGAGACGGCAGAGCGGTCAGGTGGAGCGGCTCGACGCGGCCGGCCTGCTGATCGGTCTGCAGGGCCAGGCCGACTACGACAGCCTGCAGCTGGTGCTCGATCCCGGCGACGTGCTCCTCTATTACACCGATGGGGTGACCGAGGCCGTCGGCTTCAGCGGTGAACGGTTCGAGGAGAAGCGGCTTGCCGATGCCCTGCAGCTGATCAGTCGTTCGGCGACCGGTGGGGCCCAGGAGATTCTCGAGCAGCTGTTCCTGCGGCTCGATCGTTTCGTGGGTGCCGATCGAACCCTCGAGGACGACGCCTCGATGGTGGTGCTCAAGGTCGATGACGCGGTCTCGCTGCCTCCCCTGTTCCAGGGCCCGATGGCAAGCTGAGCCCATGGCAGTCGATTCCAACGCCTCCACCTGGAGCCAGCGTTTTGACCAGGGGCTCAACCCGGCGATCGAGCGTTTCAACGCCTCGATCGGCTTTGACATCGCCCTGTTGCAGCACGATCTCGACGGTTCGGTGGCCCACGCCCGCATGCTCGGGCGCTGCGGTGTCATCGGCAGCGACGAAGCCGACGCGATCATCGCGGGTCTCGAGGCGATCCGCAGCGAGGCCGCTGCCGGGAGCTTCAACCCTGGGCTTGAGGACGAGGACGTCCATTTCGCCGTCGAGCGTCGGCTGATCGCGCTGATCGGTCCGGTCGGCAAGAAACTCCACACCGGCCGCTCCCGCAACGACCAGGTGGGCACCGATGTGCGCCTCTGGCTGCGGCAGCAGATCGATGCCATCGATGGCGACCTGCAGCGTTTCGAGCGGGCCCTGCTGGATCAGGCCGAGCGCCATGCCGACACCCTGATTCCGGGCTACACCCATCTGCAGCGGGCCCAGCCCCTGTGCCTGGCCCACCATCTGCTGGCCTATGTCGAAATGGCGGAGCGCGACCGCGCCCGCCTGGCCGATGTGCGTCGCCGCGTCAACACCTGCCCCCTGGGTGCCGCCGCCCTGGCCGGAACCCCGGTGCCGATCGATCGCCGCGCCACCGCTGCCGAGCTTGGCTTTGAGCAGATCTACGCCAACAGCCTCGATGCGGTGAGCGATCGTGATTTCGCGGTCGAGTTCATGGCCGCGGCCTCGCTGATCCAGGTGCACCTCAGCCGCCTCAGCGAGGAGGTGATCCTCTGGGCGTCCGAAGAGTTCGGGTTTGTGAGCCTGAGCGACCGCTGCGCCACTGGCAGCAGCCTGATGCCCCAGAAGAAGAATCCCGATGTGCCCGAACTGGTGCGCGGCAAGAGCGGTCGCGTGTTCGGCCATCTCATGGGCCTGCTGACCATGATCAAGGGTCTTCCCCTCGCCTACAACAAGGACTTTCAGGAAGACAAGGAGGCTTTGTTCGACGGCGTGCGCACCGTGCGTGACTGCCTCGAGGCGATGGCGATCCTGTTTGAGGAGGGTCTTGAGTTCAGGCCCCAGCGGCTCGAGCAGGCGGTGGCCGGCGACTATTCCAACGCCACGGATGTGGCTGACTATCTGGTGGCCCGGGGTGTTCCCTTCCGCGAGGCCTATCAGTTGGTGGGTGGACTGATCAAGACCGCCGCTGCCGAGGGGGTGTTGCTGCTGGATCTGCCCCTGGAGCGTTGGCAGCAGCTGCATCCCGCCTTCGCTGCCGATGTGTTTGCCGCCATTGCCCCCAGGCAGGTGGTGGCGGCCCGCCGCAGTGAGGGCGGCACCGGCTTCGCCCAGGTCCGCCAACAGTTGCAGCAGATGCGCGAACGACTCGGCAGGGGCGCCCAGGCGCCTTAGGCTTCCTGCGTTGTGTGGTTCCTGGGCCTGCCTGCCTGGCCTTTTGCGTTCGTGAGCATTTTTGTTGGCAATCTGCCGTTCCGTGCCGAGCAGAACGACGTCGCCGAATTGTTTGCGCCCTACGGCGAAGTGGTCACCTGCTCCCTGCCGCTGGAGCGC
>RGUW01000078.1 GCA_010027605.1 Synechococcaceae bacterium WB9_2_112
CTCACGTAGACGACGGCCCCCAGACGCCGGGCTGTTGCGACCGCCTGCAGACCGGCCACCCCCGCCCCGAGCACCAGGGCCCTGGCCGGCTGAATCGTGCCGGCGGCCGTCATCAGCATCGGCACATAGCGGTTGAGCGCGGCAGCCGCCAGAAGCACCGCCTTGTAGCCGGCAATGTTGGCCTGCGACGAGAGCACATCCATGCTCTGGGCGCGGCTGATGCGGGGCAACAACTCCATGGCCACCGCCGAAATGCGGCGGCTGGTGAGCAGCTGCACCATGGCCGATGCCCCATAGGGCTCCAGCAGACCCACCAGCAGGGCACCGGGCTTGAGCTGCTGCAGCTGCTCGTGCAGCGGGGGGGCAACGCAGAGCACCACATCGGCAACCGACCAGTCGGCCGTGCCGGCTTCAAGCAACCGGGCGCCTGCCGCCGCGTAGGCCGCATCGGGATAACCGGCAGGCTCGCCCGCCTGGGCCTCGACCAGGGGCGTCAGCCCCGCAGCCACCAGAGCCTTGACGGTCTCCGGAGTGGCGGCCACCCGCAGCTCGCCCCGGCGGGATTCGCGGGGCACCAGCACTGTCAACACACCATCACCTCCCGACCCCGATCAACCGGGGCCCATTGCCTTCCATTTGGAAGTGAAGGGAGCGTTAACCGCAATCGTTTGCCTCGCTTTGTGCGCACACGCCCACCGGAAGCGCTCATGGGACGACGCTCAGCGCAGAGGCACAGCGCAAAGGCTCAGCACGGAGAGATGTTCAGAACAGTGGCAGCAGTTCCTGTTCCAGGCAGACCGCCTGAGGCCAGGCCCCCTGGTGCCGCAGCTGCCTGGCCCGCAGGATCATCGGATCGATGTCGCATTCATGCTGCCAACAGAGTTCGAGCAGGCGGCGGCGCTGGGCAGGAGTCCCGCTGTTGTGGCGCGGAGCACCGGCATTGAAGGAATCCATGGGCTGACCCGTGTTGGCCCGAAGTTAGGAACGCCCGCCGCGATGCCCATAGGCCAGAACACTCAATAATGCGGCGATGGGTTCTCTTTCCTTTGCCTTGAGCGAACGGCCGCCGGTGCAGCCGCGCCAGTGGCAGAGCAGGCTGATACAGCTGCTGCGCTCCCGGCTGGTGCAGGGCGGTGGCAGCCAGGACGTGCTGATCCATGCCGGGCCAGGAGCTGGCAAGACCCTCGGGGCCCTGCTGGGGGTGCAGCAGCTCCAGCGTGAGGGGCGCATCGGACGCTTCGTGGTGTTCTGCCACCGCACCGCCATTGCCGGTCAGTGGCTCCAGGCAGCCGAGCGGCTCGGTTTGGCGCTCAGCGACTGGTCGGGCCCGACGGAGCCCAGCCCAGCGGCAGGGCTGCTGCTCAGCTACCAGAGTGCGGCCCTGCACAGGGAGCACCTGGTGCAGCAACTGCTGCAGTGGCACGCCAGCCCCTGGCTGGCGATCGCCGACGAGGTGCACCACCTGGGCGTCGACCCCGACGATCCCGAGGCGGCCGGCTGGGGCCACGCCTTTGAGGGCCTGAGCAGCACGGCCGCGCTGCGGCTGGGGCTCACCGGCACGCCATTTCGCGCCGATCAACTGGGCTTCTGCGCCGCCCGGCGGGTGCAGGTGCGCGAGGGCGGTGAGCTGGTGGAGCGGATCGTGCCCGACCTGTGCGTGGAACCGCGCCAATTGATTGCCGCCGGGGATGTGCGGCCGCTGGAGTTTCGCTTTCAGGACGGTTGGGTGGACCACGCCCGCCCCGATGCCGTCGACGACCCCGAGCGCTCCTGCCTCTCAGCCGAGACCCGCGAGAGCTGGCGGGCCCGCAACCTGCGGCGGGCAATTCGCCTGGCCGATGCCAGCAGCATTGCCCAGCGGGTCCTGCTTCAGGCCCGTGACCGGCTGGAACTGGTGCGTCAGCAGCATCCCCAGGCCGGGGGGCTGGTGATCGCGCGTGACATTGCCCATGCGCGACAGATCACGCAGCTGCTGCTCGAGCAGGGCGACCAGGCCCTGCTGGTGCATTCGCTCGACCCCGAGGCCGAAGCACGGCTGGTCGCTTTCAAGGCCGGCCAGGCCGACTGGTTGGTGAGCATCGACATGTGCTCCGAAGGCTTCGACGCGCCGCGGTTGCGGGTGGTGGCCTACCTCAGCACGGTGGTGACGCGCAGCCGCTTTGTGCAGGCCATCACCCGGGCGGTGCGCCTCCATGGCGATCAGTGCCGCGCCGAACCGATTCCACGGAACCCCTCGTTTGTGTATGCCCCTGCCGACCCCCTGTTGATCAGCCACGCCCGCAGTTGGTCACTGAGCGAGCCCTACCTGCTGCGGGCCCGGTCGTTGCTGACTGCCGCCCCGGAAGGGACCGGTCCCGGTGGCAGGGCGCCGCAGATGCCTCCAGCGGCCATCGCCGACGAGGCGGGCGCCGTGATCGCCATGACCGGCCCCCAACTGCCGCGGTTCGTGCAGCAACAACGGCGAGCATGAGTAGACAATCTGCGACGTTGTGTCAACCAACACCGCCGATCGGCCCTTCACCAGCCAGCGTGGTGCCAGCACCTGGGGACGGTGAACCATGGACGCAGCAATCGAGCGCCGCCTGACCGTGGCCGTGAGCTGGGCCCTGGCCCGCGGGGCCACCCTCGATGCCTTTGAGCATTACGAGGAAAGCTACGCACTGAATCAGGAATTCCGCGAGTGGCTGCTCTGCCTTGAGGAGCACCCTGATCTGCTGGCCGCCAGTGTGCTGATGGTGCCTGGCGATCTCAACAGACTGATCAGCAATTGCAACAGCCCTGAAAGCGACGGACTGCTCGAGATCTGACCTCCGCTCCTGGAGAACGAATCAAATCTAAAGCAAATCTGAAGCAACTCGAGGTGTCGGCCCGGGGCCCCCGGCAGCCAGCCAGGGACTGCCAGCGCCGACCAAGCCCGGGGAGCAAGGGGTTTGCAGCATTTGGAGCGGCAGCCGATCAGCGGCGTGGTGCTTCAAAAAGCGTCATACCCCAACGGCCACGACAATTCGATACACTCAAGTCATACTCACTCCGCTTAAGCAGGGTCATGGGCGTCGAAAACCTGGTGATCGTGGGCTCCGGGCCCGCCGGCTACACCGCTGCCATCTATGCCGCCCGGGCCAACCTCAGTCCCCTGCTGATCACCGGCTTCCAGGACGGGGGTATTCCGGGTGGCCAACTGATGACCACCACCCACGTCGAAAACTTTCCGGGCTTTCCTGACGGGATCCTGGGTCCTGACCTGATGGACCGCATGAAGGCCCAGGCACTGCGCTGGGGCACCCGGCTGATCGAAGCCGATGCCGAAGCGATCGATCTGTCGCAACGGCCCTATCGCATCACCGCCGAGGGCCAGGTGATCGAAACCCAGGCCGTGATCCTGGCAACCGGGGCCAGCGCCAACCGGCTGGGCCTACCCAGTGAAGGCCGCTTCTGGAGCCAGGGGATCAGCGCCTGCGCCATCTGCGATGGGGCCACACCCCAGTTTCGCGGCGCCCCTGTCGCCGTCGTCGGCGGTGGCGACTCGGCCTGCGAAGAAGCGGTCTATCTGACCAAATACGGAAGCCACGTGCACCTGATCGTGCGCACCGAGACGCTGCGCGCCAGCGCCGCCATGGCCGACCGGGTGCTGGCCAACCCCAACATCACCGTGCACTGGAATCGCCAGGTGGCCGATGCCAGCGGCGGCGACTGGCTGGAGGCCATCGATCTGCGTGACAGCGTCAACGGTGTCACCGAGACCCTGGCGGTCAAGGGCCTGTTCTACGCCATCGGACACACCCCCAACACCCGCCTGGTGGCCGGGCAACTCGAGCTCGATGCCAGGGGATACCTGGTGACCCTGCCGGGCCGTCCCGAAACCAGCAAGGAGGGTGTCTTTGCGGCGGGCGACGTCGCCGATGCCGAATGGCGTCAGGGCATTACCGCCGCCGGCAGCGGCTGCCAGGCCGCCCTGGCGGCCGAGCGCTGGCTCAGCCATCACCAGCTGGCGGTGACCGTGAGCCGCGAACCCGTCGATCCCCAGGAGGTCGGTGAACCGACCCGCACCGCCGAAAGCGACGAGGCCAACTTTGACCCCGATGCCCTCTGGCAGAAGGGCAGCTATGCCCTGCGAAAGCTTTACCACGACAGCAGCAAGCCCCTGCTGGTGGTCTACACCTCACCCACCTGCGGCCCCTGCCACGTGCTCAAGCCGCAGCTGAAGCGGGTGCTCGAAGAGCTGGGCGGGTCGGCCCAGGGGGTCGAGATCGACATCGAGGCCGATCAGGAGATCGCCGTGCAGGCCGGCGTCACCGGCACCCCCACGGTGCAGCTGTTCTTCAACAAGGAACTCAAGGAAACGTTCCGCGGCGTCAAACAGCGCAGCACCTTCAAGGCGGCGATTGAGGCACTGATCGGCGTTCCTGCCTGATCGGCAGGCAACCCTGGTGGACCTCAGCGGCGCCTGGGGCCACCCGGACGGTTGCCGCCGGGCCGCGGTCCGGTGGCTCCGGCGTTGCGCTCGCGGTAGGTGATGCGACCGCGGGTCAGGTCATAGGGGCTGATCTCGACCAGCACTTTGTCGCCGGCCAGCAGCTTGATGCGGAACTTGGTCAGCTTGCCGGCAGCACGGCAGAGGCACTGGTGACCGGCCGGCTGCTCGAGGGTGACCAGGTAGAACCCGTTGCCCTGCTCCTTTTCAATCACGCCGGAGGTTTCGATCATGCGGCCGTGTGCCTGAACCTGATGACATCGTCAGGTCAGCTTAAAGGTCGGCGCCCGTGACGAGCCTGTTGTTCCACAAGCCCTACGGGGTGCTGAGCCAGTTCACACCCGAACCGGGCAGCCGCTGGCAGACCCTGGCCGAGTACATCGCGGTGCCTGGGGTCTATGCCGCGGGCAGGCTCGATGCCGACAGCGAGGGGCTGCTGCTGCTCACCTCCGATGGGCGGCTGCAACAGCGCCTCACCGACCCGACGTTCGGCCACTGGCGCACCTACTGGGTTCAGGTCGAAGGCGATGCGCCGGCGTGCCCAGAGGCACTGCAGCAGCTGTGTCAGGGGGTGGTGATCCAGGGGCGCGCCACCCTGCCGGCCCAGGTGCAGGTTCTCGACGACGACGCCATCACCCGTGCCGGCATCGCCGAGCGCAATCCGCCGATTCGCCAGCGGCGCCGGATCCCCACCAGCTGGATCGCGCTCGGGCTGCGCGAAGGCCGCAACCGTCAGGTACGGCGCATGACCGCCGCCGTCGGGCTGCCGACCCTGCGACTGATCCGCATGGCGATCGATCTCAATGACGGCGAAGCCCCCTTGAGCTGGGCCGGCCTGCAGCCGGGCTGCTGGCGCGAGGTCGATGCTCAGGAGCTTGAGCGCCTGCAGCGCCTGCATCATTCACCGGGGGCGGAGGTGGGTAAGGGGGCTTCCCGCCGGTCGCCATAGGGAGCACGATTGAGCTCGCGCTCAAGGGCGTTGATCCGCATGGCCCGAAGACAGAACTTGCAGCCACCGGTGGTCTGAAGGTGCTTTTCGGGGGTGATCGTGATCAGCTTGACCGGATGCTCGGTGCAGCGGATCTTGATCGGCGTCTTGAAGCTCTTGTAGAGGATCTCGCTGTAGTCGTACAGGGATCCGAACCGCGCCTGGGCGCGCTGCAGAAAAAGCTCCTTGCTGATCGGGCTACCCATGGCCAGGGAGGCTATGGCAATGGCCTGACCCAGCCAGGCATTGATTCAAGAAGCGTGATGTCGGCCTGCCTCAGCCGATTGAGGATTTGAGCTCCCGCACCGTCTGCAACTGACCG
This sequence comes from Synechococcaceae bacterium WB9_2_112, assembly GCA_010027605.1. GTDB lineage: Bacteria > Cyanobacteriota > Cyanobacteriia > PCC-6307 > Cyanobiaceae > RGUW01. Next base: position 5,782 of record RGUW01000078.1, read on the forward strand.
TAGTAATAGTTGGCCCGCGCCCTGAGTTCGGGGTCCTCGATGCTGTCAAGGGCGTCAAACCCGAGCGATTGCCACAGCTCGTGGCCGCTGGCACGGGTCACTTCCTCGGTCGCTTCCTGCTCGAGATTGGCGAGTCGCCGTTGCAGGTTCTTGATCTGGGCAACAGACACAGCGGAAGCGATCAACACTGCAACAATAGTACAGACGCACTGCCGAGCCGTGCAAGCCTCAGAACGGCAGTTTCTTCTTGGCGTCCTTGTCGAGATCGGCCTCCATCTCCCGCAGGCGTTTCAGGATCGTGTCGTAGTACTCCCTGAGGTACGACTCCAGGTCGGTGGTTTCGGCGGGGTCCAGCCCGAAGGCCGCGTAGGTCTCGTCCATCGGCGCGTTGAGGGCGGCGCCACCCCCGGTGACCTCGGCAAAGGCCAGACGCTCGGCGATGTTGACCGTCGGCTCAAAGAAGCTGGCCACCGCCTGCATGGCCTTGAGCAGGGCCGGCGGCACCCGCACCACCCGGGCATCCTTGCCGCTGAGCCGCTCACAGAGCTGGGTGATCTCACCGGTGGTCCAGGCCCGCGGGCCCACCACAGGAAAACTGCGGCGTATGGTCTCGGCACGATCCAGGGCTGCGACGGCGAACCGGGCCACGTCCTGGGTGTTCATGTAGGCCAGCGGCGTGGGAGAACCGCTGACCCATACGGTCTGCGACTCGAGCACCGGAATCGCAAACTGGCTGATCAAGCCCTGCATGAAGGCAACCCCCTGCAGGATCGTGTAGTCGAGATCGGAGGCCGCCAGCCACTGCTCGGTGCAGGCCTTGATGTCCATCAGCGGCACATCGGGGTGCTGGGCCGCCCCGAGCAGCGACAGAAACACCACACGCTTGAGCTGGGCCCTGCGGGCAGCGGCAAACAGGTTCTGCTTGCCGGTCCAGTCGATGGCATAGGCGCTGCCAGGCTCGGTGGCGCGGGCCGTGGCGGCATCGATCAGGGCCTCCTGGCCCTCAAGGGCGTAATCGAGGCTGGCGGGTTCGAGCAGGTCACCGCGGGTGAGTTCGCAGCCCCATTCGGTCAGGAAGGCGGCCTTGCGGGGCGTGCGCACCATGCAGCGCACCTGGTGCCCCTGGTCAAGGGCCCTGCGCACGATCTGCCGGCCGAGGGTTCCGGTGCCACCGACGACCAGGAGCTGCATGCCGACCCGTTCACAAGCGGCCTGAGCCTAGGGGTCCGCCCGCATCAGCCGTGACGGAACCCGGTGAGCTCAATCCTTGAGCAGCTTGAGCAGCAGCGCACCACCGGCCAGACCCACGGGAATCAGCACCCAGAAGAGAGCTGCAGTGCCGAAGATTTCTGAGGCCATGGACCGGGTCCGGGAAAGGGTGGGTACCTATTTAGCAGTCCTGGGCCTGCGTCAGCCCGGCAGCCACTTCAAGGATCACCGTCCAGGGGGCATCGCTGCGCACCTGGGAGGGCATCACACCGCTGGCGGCGGCCCGGTGACCCCGCTGTTGCAGGCCCTTCACCAGCGCAGCCAGGGGCGGCGGGCCGCCGCCCAGACAACGGGCGATCGCACTGGTGGGCCAGCAACGGGGCAGATCGCCCGGAACATGGTCGACACCCTGCTGATGCTGCACGCGGTCGACCCGGAATCGATCGGGCTTGCCGACTTCGGCCGTCCCGAGCGGCCCTTTGCCCGTGAGGCGCAGACGATCGGCTTCGATCTGGTCGAGGAGCTCAACGGCCTGACGGGGGTCGAGTACCCGCGCGACCCGGCCACCGCCGCCCGCATCGCCTCCTACGAGCTCGCCTTCCGCATGCAGGCGGCGGCACCGGAGGCGGTGGACCTGTCGCGGGAGACGCGGGCGACCCGCGAGCTGTACGGCCCGGACTTCGGCGCGCAG
>RGUW01000079.1 GCA_010027605.1 Synechococcaceae bacterium WB9_2_112
AGGGTCCTGGGACCTCCGCTTGCCCTTGCCCTCAGCGCCTGGGGGAAAGGCGAAGACGTGGTCGCGGTAGCCCCCCAGGGCCTGCAGGGCAGGGTGCTCGAGGTAGACCTTGCGCGTACCCGTCGCCGCACGGTGCAGGTCCTCTTGCGTGATGTTCCAGGGGAGCTCGCGATCGGAGGGCACCGTGCCATCGAGCGCCCAGGTGCGCAGCTGCTGCAGGCGGGAGGTCAGGCTCGCCTCCTTGTACCGTCCTCCGTCAATGCGCTTCTCGCGCCACGCCTCCCAGATCATGGGCTCCACGACGTCCATCGCACCAGCCCAGGCGCGTCTTGACCGTGACCGGGATCTGGACGGCCGCGGCCACGGTTTCAACGATGCGGGCGGCCAGGTCGGGATCCCGGATCAGGCCGCTGCCGCCTCCTTTTTTGGCGATCTTTTTGACCGGGCAGCCCATGTTGATGTCGATCAGATAAGCCCCGGCCGCTTCGGCGCGGCGAGCGGCATCGGCCATGGCGGTGGGCCTGTGATCAAACAGCTGCACGCCGATGGGTCCGGTCTCAAGCGCCAGCTCGTCGACCTTCTGGGTGCCATGCCCCAGCTCGAGGCTCGTGGCATTGACCATCTCGGTGAACAGCAGCGCCTCGGGCGCCCAGCGCCGCACCAGCTGGCGGAAGATGCGATCGCTCACCCCCGCCAGCGGCGACTGCAGCACCCTGCAGCACAGCGCGCGCGGGGTGCCGTTGCCACTCAGCTGAAGCGGGGGGCCTGCACAGGAGGCGGCTTCATGTCTCGACAATGGATCCACACTGCGGCTGACCACACAGTCCGCTCCCCATCGTCGCCGACTGCGTCGACTGGTTGACGTCCGAGCATGCGGCCGACGGGTTCTGTCTGCCAGGTTGGTCAGATGATTTGTGTTGACGGTGGATTGCAGCTGCGATTCAGGGTTGAAACCCGAGCATCAGCGCAGGTTCTTAAGGCGTTGTGGCTGTCAATGTCATTCATGTTGACGAGCGCGTGGTGGCCTTGCTGGTGGGGCTGCCTGGGGCGATCAGCCTGCTGCAGCTGGTGATCGGCAATCAACAGCGGCGTCTGGAGGCCTGGGTTCCATGGCCCAGCTTGTTGGCTGAGAAGGCTTGGCCATGGAGCTCAGAGGGCCGGACTGTCGCGCAAAGGCAGGCGCTGGGGGGCGGCCACCATCTCTTGGTAGACCATCTCCTGGCAGACCATGTCTTGGCTGTGATGACATGTCATCACTGCCAAGACGCTTCAACAGCGAAGCCACTGCCCGCCCATGCTCCACGTTCAGGACGCCGCCGCACCCGTTGCCTACCCCCTGAGCCGCCAGCTGCTTGAAGCGGTGTTGGCCGACCGCGTCAGCGACCGGTTCGTGTGTGAGCTGATCTGGCCGCGCCTGGGGTACGAGCCGGACGGCTCCGGCACCTGGAGCGCGGGCCCGGCTGCGGGCGACCTGTGGCGGGAGTCCTTCCCGATTGAGCCCCAGTTCATTGCCCAGCGGCCGCCCAGCGTGGCCCTGACCCGCTCGATCGCCAGGGAGCACAAGCAGCTGCTCAAGCAGCAGCTGGGCTTTGCGGGTTACACGATCGGCGAGCTCTACCCCCGCCGCACCCGCCGCGCCACCGCCGTCAACTGGTTGCTGGCCCACCTGGCCGAACGCGGTGAGCCATTGCCCGAGGCGGGGCCCCTGCCCGAGCTGCTGGCGGTGCCTGCCGATCCGGTGGCGGGGCATCCCGGCGACCTGCCCGTGCGTTGAACCAGTTGGATCGAGCCAGCGCACAGCTTTGCCGCAGCGGAGAGCGGATGATTCAGGTGCAGATTGTTTTGCGAAGCCGCCGATTGCCGCGGGTGAGCTAACGCTGTTGACAAATTAGCGACGGCAGATATAAATCGTATAGAGCGGCATCGATTGTCCTTGATCTCTCTGGAGGAGCTTGAGGCTTTGGATCTGGCGCTGTGGTTGCGCACCGGGCAGGCTGCAGGTCAGGCCATGCACTGCAATCAATCCACGGTTTCGCGGCGAATTCGCCGGGTGCTTGATGCGTTCGATGGTGAGATCTGCCGCAACTCGGTGGGTCTGTATGTTCGCTCTGATTGCGATGATCTGTTGCTGATGGAGCGTCAGATTCATCAGTTGTACAGGCTGGGAAACAATGGGCGGATCCGTATCAATATTCCGGCCTGGAGTCATCGGGTGATCCGAAATCTGCTGTCAGAACATGCGATCTGCGTCAACCCTGAAGCAGACTTCTGTTGTGAGAACCCCCTGCAACTGTTGCGCTCGCATGTGATCGACGCCTGCGTCGTGACACCCACCCAGATGGTTGGCGAGGCGTTCGATGACCTGGTGGAGATGGAGCTCTATTCCGTACCGATTCACCTCTACTGCCTGGCTGGCCGCTCCACGGGTCTGCGCTCCGATGACCTCGGCGATCCGCTGGAGCTGGTGGCCACGGGCGGGTTGGCACTGGCGTCATTTCTGCCCCAGTCGTGCGATGTTGGTTCTGGATCGTCACCTGCCGCCGCCAGCTCACAGGATCGCTGCCCTGGGGGGGGCACCCGCCATCAGCTGATCTTTGCAACGCCGGTGATGGCCAGGCTGCTGCCCGGGGCGATCCAGCTGCGCCACGATCTGCAATGGCCCTACAGCGAGCGCCTGGTGGTGCTGCGTTCCCTGGTTGAGCAGCCGCGCATCCAGAGGCTGTTCAGCGACATCACCCGCCGTCTGGGCTCGTTGAGCCAGGCCCTGGCGGTGGATGCGGCCGCGGCCTGAGCGGTTCAGGCGACCTAGCCTGGAGCCCATGCCTGAGACGCCCCATGCTTGTTGACCAGCTGCCGTCGGTCATCTTCAGAACCCGGGTGCGCGATGCCTCGATTCCCGGCGACAACCCGTTTCGCTGGCAGGATCGCAGCACCGAGGATGTGTTTGGCGGGCGCCGCAGCATCCTGTTTTCGCTGCCGGCCGCGTTCTCGCCGACCTGCTCAGACCGCCATGTGCCGCGCTACGAGGCCCTGGCCGAGTCGTTCTATGGCCTGGGGATCGATCAGATCGTGTGTGTGGCAGTGAATGACGCCTTCGTGATGTTCCAGTGGGGCAAGAAGGTCGGCCTTCAGCACGTGCATCTGTTGCCTGATGGCAACGGCGAGTTCACCCGCCACATGGGAATGCTGGTCGACCGTTCTGAGCTGGGCATGGGGCTGCGCTCCTGGCGCTATTCGCTGCTTCTCGATGGCCTGCGCATCGAGAAGGCCTTTGTCGAAGCCGGGCTGGCTGACCATGCCCCCAGCGATCCGCTTGAGGTTTCGGATGCCGACACGATGCTGGCTTACCTGCAGCAGCGTTGAGCTGCGGCCGGCCTGTAAGGTCAAAACACGACAGTTGTTGCGATAAGCCGTTTTGGCACTTCCGGTTGTGGCCATCATCGGCCGCCCCAATGTGGGCAAATCGACTCTGGTTAATCGGTTGTGCCGCAGCCGTGAGGCGATCGTGCACGACGAACCCGGTGTCACCCGTGATCGCACCTATCAGGAAGGGTTCTGGCGTGACCGCACCTTCAAGGTGGTCGACACCGGCGGCCTGGTGTTTGACGACGACAGCGAGTTTCTGCCCGAGATCCGCGAGCAGGCCAATCTCGCTCTGGCCGAGGCCTCGGTGGCCCTGGTGATCGTCGATGGCAAGCAGGGTTGCACGGCGGCCGACGAGGCGATCGCCGTGTGGCTGCGGGGGCACAAGGTGCCGGTGCTGCTGGCGGTCAACAAATGCGAGTCGCCCGAGCAGGGCCTGTCGATGGCGGCCGAGTTCTGGGGCCTGGGGCTGGGTGAACCGCAGCCGATCTCGGCGATCCATGGCGCCGGCACGGGCGACCTGCTCGATCAGGTGATCAGCTTTCTGCCACCGGCCAGCGAAGACGACAGCGAAGCGGCGATCCAGCTGGCGATCATCGGCCGCCCCAATGTGGGCAAATCGAGCCTGCTCAACGCCATCTGCGGCGAGAAGCGGGCGATCGTCAGCCCGATCCGCGGCACCACCCGCGACACCATCGACACCACGATCGAGCGCGAAGGCAAGTCGTGGAAGATCCTCGACACCGCCGGCATCCGCCGCAAGCGCTCGGTCAACTACGGCCCCGAGTTCTTCGGCATCAACCGCAGCTTCAAGGCGATCGAGCGCTCCGATGTGTGCGTGCTGGTGATCGATGCCCTTGATGGCGTCACCGAGCAGGACCAGCGCCTGGCCGGCCGCATTGAAGAGGACGGCCGGGCCTGCGTGGTCGTCGTCAACAAGTGGGATGCCATTGAAAAGGACTCCCACACCATGCCCGCCATGGAACGGGAGCTCAGGGCCAAGCTCTACTTTCTCGACTGGGCGCCGATGCTGTTCACCTCGGCCCTAAGCGGCCAGCGGGTCGAGGCGATCTTCCCGCTGGCCCTGCTGGCGGTGGAGCAGCACCGCCGCCGCGTGAGCACCTCGGTGGTCAACGAAGTGCTCACCGAGGCCCTGAGCTGGCGTACGCCGCCCGCCACCCGGGGCGGCCGCAGCGGCAAGCTCTATTACGGCACCCAGGTGGCCGTCAGGCCCCCCAGCTTCACCCTGTTCGTCAACGATCCCAAGCTGTTCGGCGAGACCTACCGCCGCTACGTGGAGCGCCAGATCCGCGAGGGGCTGGGCTTTGAGGGCACGCCGATCAAGCTGTTCTGGCGTGGCAAGCAGCAGCGTGACGCCGAGCGCGACCTGGCCCGCCAGCAGAGCCGCAGCCGCTGAGCAGCCATGGACTGGCTGCGTCAGCTGCCGATCGGTCAATACGTCGATGGCTCGGGCAGCTGGCTGGTGCGGCTCGATCCGCGGCTCAAGCTGGCCTGGACCGTCGCCTTTCTGGTGACGCCGATCCTGGCCGGACCCCTGTGGCGCCTGGCCCTGGTGGCGCTGCTGCTTGTGCTCACCGCCTGCAGCGGCCTGCCGCTGCGGCTGTGGGGCCGGGGGGTGGGGCTGTTGCTGGCGGTGGCTCTGGCCCTGGGGCTGCTGGCGGCGGTGCTGCCCACCGGCAACCTGCCGGAGGCGCCGCTGCAGCGGCCGCCGGCCGAACTGCGCCTGGAGCCCGGTCGACCCCAGGATCCACCCCCCGAACGCAGCGGTGCCGCCTGGCAGCTGCTGCGCCTGGGACCGCTGCAGGTCACCCGCCGGTCGCTTGAGCTGGGCATCAGCGGCGGCACGCTGCTGGTCACCCTGGTGCACAGCGCCAACCTGATGCTGCTCACCACGCCGCCCGAGCAGCTGGTCTGGGCGATCAGCTGGATGCTGGCGCCGCTGGGGCGGCTGGGGCTGCCGGTCGAGCGCCTGGGGTTCACGCTGCTGCTGTCGCTGCGCTTTCTGCCGTTGGTGCAGGAGGAGTTGCAGAACCTGCTGCGGGCCCTGGCGACCCGGGCCGTGGTGCTCAAACGGCTGGGGTTCAAGGGTGGCCTGGCCCTGGTGCTCGCCGTCGGTGAACGGTTGTTGGCCAACGTGCTGCTGCGGGCCGAGCAGGGGGCTGATGCCCTGGTCGCCCGCGGCGGCCGCTGGCTCGATCCCCTGGCCCTGCATCAGGGCCAGGTCGGCTGGGGCCGCCTCAACGGCGGCGCCATGATTGCGCTGCTGTTACTGATGGTGTTGCGCTGGAAACTCGGTGATCTTTAATGGCGGAATCTGGATGGCGCAGCGGCGCCCTGTGAATTGAGCGCAGAGCGTTATCTCAACCATCCCACCTTTGGCATGCTCTATCGGGTGGCTCCGGCCGGCGAGGGCAGGGATCTGTATGCGACGCTCTATGCCCAGCGCATCTTTTTTGTGGTGTCGCTGCAACAGCGGGGCGCCACCTTTGAGGTGGTGCCGCTCATGGATGCCCGTCATCTGGCCGAGCAGAACCTGTCACGGGCGCGGCGCGAAAGCCCCGAATCGCACGCCCACTGGCGCCAGCTGTTTGACCAGACCTTCATTTGAGCAGTGATCTGAGTGCCCCCCTGGCGGCACGGTTCGAGCAGATTCGCGCCCAGTTGCCGCCCGGCACCAACCTGCTGGCGGTCAGCAAGGGGCACAACGCCGAGCTGATCCGCCAGGCGGTGGCCCTGGGGCAGCGCAGCTTTGGCGAAAGCCGCCTGCAGGAGGCCCGGGCCAAGCAGGCCCAGCTGGCCGATCTGCCACCGCTTGACTGGCATTTCATCGGCCGGCTGCAGGCCAACAAGGTGCGGTCGGTGCTGCGCAGCTTCGGCACCGTGCATTCGATCGACAGCCTGGAGCTGGCCCAGCGGGTGGCCCGCATTGCCGCCGAGGAACAGCTGGCGCCCGCGCTGTTTTTTCAGGTCAAGTTGTTGCCCGATCCCAGCAAGGGGGGTTTCAGCCCCGAGGAGCTGCAGCAGCTCTGGCCCCAGCTGCGCGCGTTGGGGCCGGCGCGTCCGGTGGGGCTGATGACGATCACCCCCCTGGGCCTCACGCCGCCACAGAGCCGGGCGGTGTTCGAGGCCTGCCGAGCCCTGGCCGATGCCTGCGGCCTGCCCGGCTGTTCCATGGGCATGAGCGGCGACTGGCAGCAGGCGGCGGCCGCCGGCAGTACCTGGGTGCGCATCGGCAGTGGCCTGTTTGGCTCCAGAGCCTCGGGCACGGGCCTGGTTGCTGAATGCGATCCGATCCAATAACACCGGATCCAATGACACCAGATCGCGCCATCAAACCCTTGCCGCGCTGCGCCTGAGACGCTATTCAGGGTCCAGGGACCTTGAGGTTTGCTTCGTGTCGTTGTTCTCCCGCCTTCGCGCTGTCGTCTCTGGCGATGACTACTACGACGGCGACTTTGATGACGAGCTCGACTACGACGGCGGCGATCTGCATGAGCCGGCTCCGGTCTCCAGCAGCAGCGCCCTGGCGCCCCTGAGCGAGTTCAGAAGCGACGACCCCTTTGCCGGCACCAATGTGATCGGCATGCCCGGCATCACCACGGCTGCCGCTGAGGTCACCCTCATGGAGCCCCGCAGCTTCGACGAGATGCCCCGCGCCATCCAGGCCCTACGGGAGCGCAAGACCGTGATCCTCAACCTGACGATGATGGATCCCGACCAGGCCCAGCGGGCGGTCGATTTTGTGGCCGGCGGCACCTTTGCCATCGATGGCCACCAGGAGCGCGTGGGCGAGAGCATCTTTCTGTTTGCCCCCAGCTGTGTGACCGTGACCACCACCGGCGGTGAGGAGACCACCTCCCCCACCGTGGTGAGCCACAGCACCGGCAGCCTGGCCGATCCCCAGGACGCGGCGCCCAGCCCGGCCTGGGGCCGTCAGGAGATGGCCGGCGCCCTGTGACACCCAGCCTTGGGGTGGTGGGCCTGGGCCGCATGGCCCAGGCCCTGGTGCGCCCGTGGTTGCAGCTGGGCCTGGTGCGCCCGGAGCAGCTGCAGGCGGTGGTGGCCAGCGCGGCATCGGCCAGCCGGTTGGCTGCCGAGCTGCCCTGTGCCGTGGGCACCGACCCGGGCCCGGCCTGGGCCTCCCAGGTGGTGCTGCTGGCGGTCAAACCCCAGCAGCTCGAGGCGGTGGCCACCCAGGCGGCAGCACTTGATGCCGCCCAGCCTGCGCCACCGGGGCGGCTGCTGGTGTCGGTGCTGGCGGGGGTGA
>RGUW01000080.1 GCA_010027605.1 Synechococcaceae bacterium WB9_2_112
GGCGGCCAAGAGCCTGAGCCGTCAGGCGCCCCCGTTCCGCAACCGGGTGATCGACAAGAAAGCCCTGCGCAATCTGGTGGGCTGGGCCTACAAGCACCACGGCACGGCTGCAACCGCGTCGATGGCCGATGATCTCAAGGATCTGGGTTTCCGCTATGCCACCCAGGCGGCGGTTTCGATCTCGGTCGACGATCTGCGCATTCCTGGCGACAAGGCGGCCCTGCTTGAGGAGGCCGAGCAGCAGATCACCGAAACCGAGGAGCGCTATCGCCTCGGCGAAATCACCGAGGTGGAGCGTCACACCAAGGTGATCGACACCTGGACCGAGACCAACGAGCGTCTGGTGGCGGCCGTGCGCCGCAACTTCAACGAGAACGACCCGTTGAACTCGGTCTGGATGATGGCCAACTCAGGCGCACGGGGCAACATGTCCCAGGTGCGCCAGCTGGTGGGCATGCGCGGCCTGATGGCCAACCCCCAGGGTGAAATCATCGACCTGCCGATCCGCACCAACTTCCGCGAGGGGCTGACGGTCACCGAGTACGTGATCAGCTCCTATGGCGCGCGCAAGGGCCTGGTTGACACCGCCCTGCGCACCGCCGACTCGGGCTACCTGACCCGCCGTCTGGTCGACGTGGCCCAGGACGTGATCGTGCGCGAAGACGATTGCGGCACCACCCGTGGCATTCCCATCGATGCCGATGACAAGGGCAAGTACGCCAGCAAGTTGATCGGCCGCCTGGCTGCTGAGCCTGTGCTCGATTCCAGCGGCGCCGTGATCGTCGATCGCGATGGCGAGATCGATGCTCCCCTGTCCCGCCAGATCGAAGCCGCCGGCGTCAGAACCGTCGTGGTGCGCTCACCGCTGACCTGCGAGGCCTCCCGCTCGGTCTGCCGCAAGTGCTATGGCTGGGCCCTGGCCCACAACGAGCTGGTGGACCTGGGTGAAGCCGTCGGCATCATCGCGGCCCAGTCGATCGGCGAGCCCGGAACCCAGCTCACCATGCGTACGTTCCACACCGGTGGTGTGTCCACCGCCGAGACCGGCGTGGTGCGCTCCCAGGTCGATGGTGTCGTCGAATTCGGTGCCAAGGCCCGGGTTCGCCCGTACCGCACCCCCCACGGTGTGGAGGCCCAGATCGCCGAGACCGACTTCAGCCTGACCCTCAAGCCCGGCGGCAAGGGCAAGCCCCAGAAGCTCGATATCACGAACGGCTCGATTCTGTTTGTCAATGACGGCGACAACGTCGCCAATGACATCATCCTGGCCCAGATCTCCTCGGGCGCGGCTGTCAAGAAGAGCGTCGAGAAGGCGACCAAAGATGTGATCTGTGATCTGGCCGGCCAGGTCCGTTACGAGGACGCGATTCAGCCCAAGGAGGTCACCGACCGTCAGGGCAACATCACCCTCAAGGCCCAGCGTCTTGGTCGGCTTTGGGTGTTCAGCGGTGACGTCTACAACCTGCCGCCCAATGCCCTGCCTGTGGTCAAGGGCAACAAGGCGGTCACGACCGGTGAAGTGCTGGCAGAGAGCCGTCTGGTCAGTGAGTACGGCGGCGCCGTGCGCCTGCGCGAATCGGCCGGTGACTCCCGTGAGGTCCAGATCGTCACCGCAAGCCTCACCCTCAAGGACTGCAAGCTGGTCGGTGAATCGACCCATTCGGGCGAGATCTGGCACCTCGAGGGCAAAGACAACATCCGTTATCGCCTCAACACCGCTCCCGGCAGCAAGATCGGCACCGGCGAGGTCATCGCCGAGCTGGCCGATGACCGTTTCCGGACCCAGACCGGTGGCACGGTGCGCTTCGCTCCCGGCCTTTCGATCAAAAAGGCCCGCAGCGCCAAGAACGGCTACGAGGTCAGCAAGGGCGGCACCCTGCTCTGGATTCCTCAGGAAACCCACGAGATCAACAAGGACATCTCCCTGTTGATGATCGAAGACGGTCAGTGGATCGAAGCCGGCACCGAAGTCGTCAAGGACATCTTCAGCCAGACCGCCGGCATCGTCACGGTCACCCAGAAGAACGACATTCTGCGGGAGATCATCGTCCGCTCCGGTCAGCTGCATCTGGTTTCCGACAGCAAGACCCTGGCCAAATATGGCGAGGGCAAGATGGTCAATCCCGGTGAAGAGATCTCCAAGGGCCTCAAGGCCGAGGCGATGGTCTTCGTCGAGGCTGTCGATACACCCGAAGGTGGAGCCCTGCTGCTGCGTCCCGTCGAGGAATACGCCATTCCCGACACTGCCCATCTGCCCGAACTGGGCACCGTGAAGCAGAGCGGTGGGCCCAGCCTGGGCCTCAAGGCGACCCAGCGGCTGGCCTTCAAGGATGGCGAGCTGATCAAGAGCGTCGAGGGTGTCGAGTTGCTGCGCACCCAGCTGATTCTCGAAACCTTCGACACCACTCCCCAGATGACGGTGGATGTGGAGGCGGTCCTCGACAAACGTGCCAAGACGATCGAGCGGCTGCAGCTGGTGATCCTCGAGACCCTGCTGGTGCGCCGTGACACGCTCTCGGATGCGAGCCATGGCTCGACCCACACCGAGTTGCAGATCGACGATGGCGATGCGGTCAAGAGCGGTGATGTGATTGCCACCACCCAGATCCTCTGCAAGGAGGATGGCGTGGTGCAACTGCCCGATCAGGTCGAAGGTGAACCGATCCGCCGACTGATCGTCGAGCGCGCCGGTGACACCCGCACCATCGATCTGGGGTCAGCCAAGCCTGCGGTCAGCGTGGGTCAGCGGGTGGTCGACGGCGACCTGCTGGCCCAGGGTGTCGAAGCGCCCTGCTGTGGTCAGGTCGAAGCGATCCAGGGCAGCCAGGTCACGATCCGCCTGGGCCGTCCCTACATGGTTTCGCCCGATTCGGTGATGCACGTTCGCGACGGCGAACTGGTGCAGCGTGGTGATGGACTGGCCTTGCTGGTGTTTGAGCGCCAGAAGACCGGCGACATCGTGCAGGGTCTGCCCCGTATCGAGGAGCTGCTCGAAGCCCGTCGTCCGCGTGATTCGGCGGTGCTCTGCCGCAAGAGCGGCGTGGTGCAGATCAAGCAGGGCGAAGACGACGATTCCCTTTCGGTCTCCGTGATCGAGGGTGATGACGTGATCACCGATTACCCGATCCTCCTGGGTCGCAACGTGATGGTGAGCGATGGCCAGCAGGTCAGCGCCGGTGAGTCCCTCACCGACGGCCCGATCAATCCCCACGAGCTGCTCGAGTGCTACTTCGAAGATCTGCGCGGCCGTCTACCCACGCTCGAAGCGGCTATGGAGGCGATCTCCAAGCTGCAGTTCCGCATGGTGCAGGAGGTGCAGAACGTCTACAAGAGCCAGGGCGTGTCGATCGACGACAAGCACATCGAAGTGATCGTGCGTCAGATGACCAGCAAGGTGCGGGTCGAAGATGCCGGCGACACCACCCTGCTCCCGGGCGAACTCATGGAGCTGCGCCAGGTGGAGCAGACCAATGCCGCCATGGCGATCACCGGCGGTGCTCCCGCCGAGTTCACCCCGGTGCTGCTGGGCATCACCAAGGCCTCGCTCAACACCGACAGCTTCATCTCGGCGGCCTCCTTCCAGGAGACCACCCGGGTGCTGACCGAGGCGGCGATCGAGGGCAAGAGTGACTGGCTGCGCGGTCTCAAGGAGAACGTGATCATTGGTCGTCTGATTCCGGCTGGTACCGGTTTCAGTGGCTTCGAGGAGGAGCTGCGCGCCGAAGCTGGTCCTCACCCCGACATCCTCGAGGAGGAGAACGCTGGCTACCGCCGAATGGCCAACCTGCGTCCCGACTACACCGTCGAGATGCCGGCACCCTCGGTGGCAGCTGCCGTTCTCGACGACCCTTCTGACGAGGATCTGGAGGCGACCCGCAGCCGTCACGGCATCGAAGCCAGTGGCAGCGGCGCGGCAGCCTTCGCCCGGCCCAGCCTCGATGACGTGATGGAAGAGGAGTTGATCGCCGATCCTGATGCCCTCGAAGGGCTTCAGGAAGAGGGTCTGCTCAGCGATGACTGATCCGAGGCTCTAGCGTCACGCCATGACCCTGTCTCCCCGTGCCAAAACCGAGCTGGGCACGCCGGTGCCGACCCGCCGGCTGCCCCGCTACGGCTTCCACACCCACAACGAGCAGCTCAACGGCCGTCTGGCCATGTTGGGCTTCATCGCCTTGGTGGCCGTCGAGTACAAGCTCGGCCATGGCCTGCTGATCTGGTGAGCGAGGGTGCTCCCGGGCCCTTGCTGGGTCTGGGCAAAACCGAGCTCGAGCAGTGGGCAGTGGCCCAGGGGCAGCCTGCCTTCCGGGGGCGTCAGCTCCACGACTGGCTGTACAGCAAGGGTGCCCGCAGCCTTGCTGCGGTCACGGTGCTGCCCAGCGCCTGGCGTCAGCAGCTGGCGGCCAACCTGCCGCCCGGTCAACCCGATTGGGTGGGTCGCTCCCGCGAGCTGCACCGATCCGTTGCTGCCGACGGCACCACCAAGCTGCTGTTGGCCACGGCCGATGGCCTCAGCCTCGAGACCGTGGGCATTCCCGCCCGAGATCGACTCACGGTCTGCGTGAGTTCACAGGTGGGCTGCCCCATGGCCTGTCGCTTCTGCGCCACCGGCAAGGGCGGGTTGCAGCGGTCATTGGCCGTGCACGAGATCGTTGACCAGGTGCTCAGCGTGCAGGAGGTGATGGACGCTCGGCCGAGCCACGTGGTGTTCATGGGGATGGGCGAGCCCTTGCTCAACATTGATGCCGTGCTGAGCGCCATGGCCTGCCTGTGCACCGATCTGGGCATGGCGCAACGGCAGATCACCCTCAGCACCGTGGGTGTCCCCAAAACCCTGCCGCAGCTCGCCCAATTGGCGCTGGAGCGCCTGGGTCGAGCCCAGTTCACCCTGGCCGTAAGCCTGCATGCCCCCGATCAGCGCCTGCGGGAGGAGCTGATCCCCACCGCCCACGCCTACCCACTCGAGGCGTTACTGGAGGATTGTCGCGAGTACGTGGCGATCACCGGCCGGCGGGTCAGTTTCGAATACATTCTGCTGGGAGGCGTCAACGATCAGCCGCGCCATGCCGAGGCCCTCGCGCGCCTGCTGCGGGGCTTCCAGAGCCATGTCAATCTGATTGCCTACAACCCCATCGCCGAAGAGAGCTTTCAGCGTCCCAGCCCTGCGGCGGTCGACGGGTTTCGTCGCATCCTCGAAGACCGCCACGTGGCCGTGAGTGTGCGTGCCAGCCGCGGCCTCGATGCCGATGCCGCCTGCGGCCAGCTCAGGAGGCGCCTGGGGGGGAGCTTAGCTGGGGACCTGGAGCTGGCTTAAGGTCCGCCGATGGCAATGATCGACTGGCTGATCCTGATCGTCTACCTGGTGGCCAGCTTGGTGCTAGGCCTCTGGCTGGCAGGGCGCAACCGTAACCAGGCCGACTATTTCGTGGCCGGCCGCCGGCTCAAGGGCTGGCTGGCCGGCGCTTCTATGGCTGCCACCACCTTCTCGGTCGACACTCCCCTGTATGTGGCGGGCCTGGTGGGGGTGCGAGGCCTTGCAGGCAACTGGGAGTGGTGGAGCTTCGGCGTTGCGCACGTGGCCATGGCGGTGGTGTTTGCCCCCCTCTGGCGCCGCAGTGGCGTGCTCACCGACGCCGCCTTTACCGAGCTGCGTTATGGCGGCCCATCCGCGGCCTGGCTTCGGGGGATCAAGGCCTTTCTATTTGCTCTGCCGATCAATTGCATCGGCATCGGTTACGCCTTCCTGGCCATG
Source organism: Synechococcaceae bacterium WB9_2_112 (assembly GCA_010027605.1). GTDB lineage: Bacteria > Cyanobacteriota > Cyanobacteriia > PCC-6307 > Cyanobiaceae > RGUW01. The sequence continues at coordinate 5,750 of RGUW01000080.1, forward strand.
GCCAAGGTGAGCGAAGCCTTGGGACTGGCCACCACGCCCGCTGCCCGGTTGCAGCTCCTGTCGATTGTTGGGGTCCTAGTGCTTGTGTACACGGCTGCCGGGGGCCTCTGGGCCGTCGTTGTCACCGACATGTTGCAGCTGGTGCTGGCTCTGGCCGGGGCGGTGGCCGTGGCGGTCTATGCAGTTAACGCTGCCGGGGGCATGGATGCCCTGCTGGCCGGTGTGCGCGAGCTGAACCGGCCGGAGCTGCTCTCCCTGGTGCCATGGCAGCAGGAGGGCGGCCGCTTGAGCTGGATCGAGGGTGCTGGCATCTCGGTGCCCACCTTCACGGCCTACATCGCCCTGCAGTGGTGGAGCTTTCGCCGCAGCGACGGCGGCGGCGAGTTCATTCAGCGGCTGCTGGCCACCCGTGACGAGCGCCAGGCCCGCATTGCCAGCTGGGTGTTTCTGGCGGTGAACTACCTGCTGCGCAGTTGGCCCTGGATCCTGGTGGCCCTGGTGGCGGTAGTGCTGCTGCCCGCATCCACCGACTGGGAGCAGAGCTATCCGCTGCTGGCGGTCAAGTTGTTGTCACTGATAGGGATGCTGGGCAAAACAAGCTGTTACCCCTTGCCAGTTCCTTGTTTACTGGGGCCTATGGTTCTTTCGAGCTCGACTCGATTGTCAGAAAGTGTCTGAGAGCCAATCCGGAGGAGCGTCCTGCTGCAGCAGAGCTTTTGGTCCGTGACTTGGCTATGTACCTCGGTAAAAAGGTGCTCGTAGTGCCCATGCATACCCAATACGAGCAGCACTGCAATGCTGCCGGGGCCGCCACCATGGGGGCCACGGTTATCCCGGAGTTACATCCCCGTCACTATCCCGCAATCACCGACTGGCTAAACCACGGACAGCCCATTAATGTGCATTATCCGGATATCACTGCCGATATTGTTGCCCGGCTGGTGAGCGAGCAAGCCTGAGTGCCGGGCAGTTTGCCTATACATAGATCAGTTTTGTTGCGCGAAATAGATATAGTTGTAGCATATATTTGTAAAGATGCATCTACTACGCGCCCTCATTGTTTTGCTCTTGGTTTCGGGAGCAGCGACCGCACAAAACCGGAATATTGTTATTGACAGCGTGTATGGGGTGTCTCAGGGCGATCTCTACTACGCGCCGGAGGAGCCAGCTATTGGCATCAGTCTCCAAAATCCCGCAATATTACTGGCGGGTGCCAATATTAACAACTATTACTATTCGGTGGATAGTGGCCGCACTTGGGCAATAAAGACCATCAATTCCAGCCTGGGGGTATGGGGCGATCCCGTAACGTTTGGCGATACTTCCGGCGGATTCTATTATTTCCACATTAGTCACGACAGTACCATTAGTGTATGGCCAGCATTCTGCACGCAAATTGTTTGCCAGCATGCCAATGCCGGAATGGTGGATACCTGCAACGACGGGGTGGGCATAGGCCGGGCACCTTTTCCTGCCATGGAAGATAAGCCGGGCGTGTGTGTAGACCATCGAACCAATACCGTATACCTCGCCTGGACGCGGTTTGACCGGTATGGCTCAACAGTCCTGATGGATTCCAGCTACATCTACTGTGCCTACTCGCTCGATGGGGGTAATACTTGGAGTGCCCCCGCGCGCCTGAGTGCTGATGCCGGCGATTGCAGGGATGGTGACCTCACGATGGAAGGTGCCGTGCCAGCCGCCGGGCCATCGGGGCAGGTGTATGTGGCCTGGGCTGGCCGCAACAAAATACTCTTTAACCATTCTACCGACGGTGGCCGCACCTGGCTGCCCAAGGAAACCTTTGTTACCGGTATGCCGGGTAGCTGGGACTATGAAATACCAGGCGTCTCCCGTTGCAACGGACTGCCCTATACCCAATGCGACAATAGCGGTGGCA
>RGUW01000009.1 GCA_010027605.1 Synechococcaceae bacterium WB9_2_112
CACCGGCCTGCTCGGGGGTGAGCGGCAGCTCCCGGGGGGGCGACTGGCTGGCTGGGTTGGAGTCGCAGGCCGTCTCGTCGCTGCCGATCATGCGTTTGAAATCGCGCTGCAGGCAGGGGCTGTCCTGGTGTGCGAGATCGGCTTCGAGCACCTGGCGTCCCAGCAGCGGCCTGGTGCTCTCGGCTGAGGTCAGCCACAGCAGCGAGGGAACCACGGTCGGGGCCTCGAGGCTGTAGGGCGGCAGCGCCAAGAGCCTGGCCTCACCATCGGGCGGCTGGTACGCCACCACGGTGGTGCTGCTCCCCAGGTCGATCGCCACAGTGCCGGCCATGGGTGCCCTTCTAACGGGCCGCTGCCTGGCCTGGCCTATGGTGAATGGAGAGGTGATGTGTCATGTACAGCGGACTCCAGATCAACGCCAAAGACCTGGCTCAGCGGGGCGAAAGCCTGATTCGTCATTCAAGCAACCGTTACCTCACCACCGTGCGCATTGCCTACCGGGCCAAGCAGCGCCGCTTCGACGACTTTGACGGGCTGCTCGACGATTCGATGATCAAGCCGGTGCAGCGGGCCATCGTCGAGCTCAGCGACGAACAGGACCAGCCTGACCTGCTGCCTGTCTGAGGTGGATATCTGCTCGGGAGAGGGCTGGCGGCTGCGGGTGGACCCGCGGCGCCAGCCCTTTTCTGTGCTCATCGGTGGCCGCGACTGGGCTGCCGAACTGACCGCCCGTGAAGCCGGGCAGGTACGCACTGCCGTGGCCACTCTGCTGCGTCAGTTGGAGGCCACGGCACCGCTGCTGATGCCCGATGAGACCCTCGAGCTGGAGCATGCCAGCGAGGGACTGTGGATGCAGCTCAGCGGCACGCCAGATGAATGGGCCCTGCGGTTCCTGATCGATGACACAGCACGCGGCGCTGAACGCGCGCGCGGTCTCGAAGGGGGCTGGGATTGCACGGCCAGCCAGGCGTTGGCGGCGGCTCTGGCGTCGGTTCAACTGCCCGATGGCCATGACGAATCCCGCATGAGACGGAACGTCGAGGCTGCGCTTGATCAGGACTGCTGATCAATGCAGCGGAGTGCCGCATCCCCCAGCTGACTCGCTGGTTTTCCGGCTGTTTTCCACAGGTGATCGAGGCGCATCGCCCGCCACGTCGCAACCTGGGGAGAACGGGGTCGCGACCGACATCTGCCTTGACAACCCCGGGTCCCCAGCTATGGCGCTGGCAGGGTTGGCGCCAGCACCGCATCCGCAGCTCGTGGGGGCATGGGTCTCAGGCTGGGAATGGCCCGCGCGGGCCTAACCGGCTCTTGGTTGACGCAACGCGGCGGATATGGGGAACTGTTGGCTGATTGATGAGCACTGGGAGTGCATGGCCTGGAACGACGCAGAAGTGAGCGGAGCTGGTCAGGGGGGATGCGGGGGTGCGTCTGTAGAGCCGGAAGCGTCGGGTGAACCCGACGGGAACGGCGGCATTGTCAGTCTCCGCGCCGATGTGCCTGCGGGTCTTCTGGCTTCGATGCAGGCGTTCATCGAGCGCCACCCCAACTGGGATCAATACCGGTTGGTTCAGGCGGCCCTGGCGGGCTTCCTTGTTCAGAACGGTTCCAGCAGCCGGGACGTGACCCGTTGCTATCTGGCCAATCTGTTCCCGGGGCAGCGCAGCTTCAGCCCGGTGACGTCGGCTCAGGGGCAGCAGCAGTCCTAGGCAGGGCAAACAGCTGCCGGTACGCCGCGGTCAGGGTGCACAGGGCCAGGGGCAGGGCGGCCGCCAGGGCCACCAGCAGCAGGAATCCCGCCAGCAGAATCAGGGTCACCACCACCAGAAGCCCCAGGGCTTGCAGCCAGTGGGGATCGGTGACCCGCCTGCCACTGCGAAACGCCGCCAGCCCCGATTGCCGGCCCACCACCACGATCGGCAGCAGCAGCACCTGATCCACCAGCAGATACACCGCCACAACCCTGGCGGCCCAGAGGGGCAGCGACGTGAGGCGCGGCAGCACCAGGGCCAGCAGCCAGGAGCTGATCTCGCCGCTCTGCACCACCAGGGCCAGCAGCAACAGCAGCACCAGACCGCTCCAGGCCAGCCGGGCCATGGCCCGTGGATCGCAACGCAACAGGTCAGCCAGTCGGGCCTTCGTACCCTCCAGAGACTGCTCGGCCCCCTGGATCAACCCTGTCAGCAGCCACAGGCCCGTGACCAGATAGGCGATCAGGGCGCCCACGGCCTGGGCGAGCTGGAGGCCCGGGCTCTGCGGCCATCCCTGGCTCAACAGGCCACCGCTCTGGCGGTACACCAGCCAGCTCAGCAGATTTCCCCCGCCGAGCAGAAGCGTGAAACCGATCAGCGCCGGCGCGCTGCGTCTGAAGCCCCGCCAACCCTCTTCAAGGGCCTGGCGGATGGCGATCGGTTCGCTGGCGATCGGGCGAAGCGTCGGGATGGCGACTGGAGGGCGGGGCACAGCAGGAGTCAGTCCAGCAGGGGGCCCAGCAGCTGCAGCAGCCGCGCCGCGCTGGCCTCGGGCACCGGCAGGATCGACAGCCGGTTGCCGCGACGCACCACGCCCAGCTCGTCTTCGCTGAAGGTGCTGCGCAGCATCTCGAGGCTGAGCAGGTCCTGAAAGCGTCCCAGGTAACGCAGCCGGGCGCAGTCCCAGCGGGGACGATCAGGGGAGGAGGCCGGGTCGTGATACTTCGAATCCGGGTCAAACTGGCTGGGGTCCACCAGGCCTGTTTCCGTGACCTCCATCAGGCCCACGATGCCGGGCGGATTGGTATTGGAGTGGTAGAAGAAAGCGTGATCGCCCACCGTCATGCAGCGCATGAAATTGCGTGCCTGATAGTTGCGAATGCCATCCCAGAGGGTGGAGCCTTCGCGGGCAAGATCGTCGATGCCATAGACCTCGGGCTCACTTTTCATCAGCCAGTGGGCCATCGATGCAGTCCAGTGCGGGATTGGCGTCGATGCTAAGGGCGGTGTCGGATTTGACTGCGCCGCATTGACGCGATCGGCGCTCCCCGCACAATTAATCCGTTCGATTCCTGATTCTCGAGGCCATTTCTGATGCAGTACGGCTCCATCATTCAGAACGGTGCCAGGGGCTTTTCCCGCAACGCCGTGGTGCTGATCGGCTTCTCGATCCTGTACGCAATTGTGCTGGGCGTGCTCGTCTGGGCTGGGTCATCCCTCAACCTCAGGCTGGAAGACTCAGACAATGCCCATTGGGGTGCCCTGCTGGCCTACGGCGTTGTGCTGCTTCTGCAGGTGGTGGTGCATCTGGTGGGCAACCTGGCATTGATCAACGGCGCTCTGATGGCCGTGAAGGGCCAGACCTTCCGCTTTGGCCAGCTCTTTTCCGAGACCCGGCAGCTGTTCAACCTCCTCGGTCTGCACGTGTTTGCCGCCACGGCAATTCTGCTGGGGCTGCTTGCCTTCGGCATCCCCGGCATCTATCTGTCGGTCGGCTACTGGTTCGCGGCCTTTGTGCTGGTCGACCGCAAAGTGGCCTTCCTGGATGCCATGTCGGGTGCCAGGCGCATGGTGACGCCCCACTGGTTTGACGTGGCGGTGCTGCTGCTGGTGATCGGCGTGATCAGTGCCGTCGGTGTGCTGGCCTTCGGTGTGGGCTTGTTTGCAACGGTGCCCCTGGCCCTCTGCATCGGCGCCTCGGCCTATCAGCAGCTCAGCCAGGGCAGCTGAGCCAGCTCTTCGCTCAGAGCGCCGCGACCAGGGCCCGGAAGTGTTCTCCCCGGGCCTCAAAGTCGCTGTATTGGTCAAAGCTGGCGCAGGCAGGTGACAGCAGTACCGCCGGGCAGTTCAGCTGTTGGGCCAGGTCTGCCGCCACCGTCACGGCTGTGTCGAGGCCCTCGGCAAGAGTCACCACGCCGGCAAATCCTCCTTGTTGCAAGAGCGAGGCAAACAGTTCCCTGGCGGCGCCGTACAGCACCACTGCCCTGGCCTGGCGCCGCAGTGCCGCAACCCAGGTGCTGCCATCTCCCTGTTTGGCTTCTCCGCCGGCCAGCACCACCAGAGGCCCCTGCAGGGCGTCGAGGGCCACTTCGGCGGCGGCGTAGTTGGTCGCCTTGCTGTCGTTGAAATAGGTGATGCCGCGGTGCTGCCGCAGGCGTTCGAGCCGATGGGGCACCCCTGGAAAACTGGTCAGGCCATGCTCCATCTCGGCTCCGCTGAGCCCGGCGCCGAGGCCTGCAGCCACAGCCATGAGCATGTTCTGGCGGTTGTGGATCCCTGGCATGGTTAGGCAATCCGCCGCCATCAGGTCGATGGCCTCCCCATTGCGGAGCCGTTGGCGGATGCGTCCCGATTCGACCCAGAGGCTCGCCTGAAGACCGGCGGGCAGGTCGTCATCGTGACCAGCGGTGATCCAGAAGGCGTCGTTCCAACCGGCCTGATGGGTCCGCAGGTCGGGATCGTCGGCATTGAGAATGCGCAACCCGCTGCGCTCGAGCAGGCCCCGCTTGATCTGGCGATAGGTCGCAAGAGTCCCGTGGCGTTCGAGGTGATCAGGCGTCAGCGTTGTCCAGATGCCGATCCTGGGGCTGATTTCAGCAGCCGATTCGATCTGGTAACTGCTGATTTCCATCACCAGCCAATCGGGGAGCTGACTGCCCGTGTTGCAGCGCTGCAGCACCAGCTCGGCGGCCGAGTGGCCCACGTTGCCGCCCATCGGTGCATCGCGGCCGCTCTGGTTGAGCAGGTGACTCACCAGATGGGTCACGGTCGTCTTGCCATTGGTCCCGGTGATGCCGATCCAGGGAACGCCGCCACTGGCCCGCCAGGCGGGAACCAGTTCCCCGTGCACGGCGATCCCTTCGGATCTGAGCCGTGTCAGCAGGGGGTGATCCCAGCGCATCCCGGGGCTCACCACCACGGCAGCTGGGCGACGCCCGTGTTGCAACAGCTGCTCGGGCTCCAGACGGCAGGCCAGTTGAACGGCGATGCCCTCGGCCTGCAGCTGCGCGGCGCGCTGCTGATGGGCGTTGCTCTGATGTTCATCGAGCACCAGAACGTTGCGTCCCTGGGCGCGCAGCAGCCTGGCGGCGCCGATGCCCGAGCGTCCCAATCCGATCACAACGTGCAGATCGGTTGTGCTGGAAGGCATCTGCAAGGTCGAGTGGGCGATACTGGAATCGAACCAGTGACTCCTACCGTGTCAAGGTAGTGCTCTACCTCTGAGCTAATCGCCCGGAAGGATGGGCCCCGTTGAGGCATCCGGACAGGCGCAACCTAGCAGCCCGCTCATCGGCGCATCAGCTCGATCCGCCAACGGTTCTTCTTGGTCAGCTCTGCGGTTTCGATCACCAGCTCGCCGCGCCCCTGGAGCTGCACCCGGTCGCCGCCGGCGACCTCCTTGCTGGGGCTGCTCACCGGTTGCCAGTTGATCCTCACCGCTCCGCTGCGGATCAGATCGGCCATGCGGCTGCGGGAGACGCCGAAGCCGGCTGACCCCACCGCATCGAGTCGCAATGAGGCCTCGACCGTGCTCAGCCGACGCGGTTTGCGGGGGGCAGGGTGCTGCAGGCTCTCGAGCGGACGCAGCTGCAGCTGCACCGGCACGCTGCGGACCATCAGCTCGCGGCCGTCGAGATGGGTGCAGCTCGCGCTCACCACCACACCCTGGGCCCCGCGGTCGCTTCGCAGCCACAGATCGCCGAGGGATTCACGGGGGACCTGGGCCTCGAGCAGGGTCTGGGCAAAGTCAGCCGGTTCAGCTGGATCAAACAGAAAGTTGCCCTGCAGCTCGAGACCTGCCAGGCCCTGAACGCGCAGGTCGTCCCAGTTGAGCGCCAGCTCGGAACGGCTCAGCAGCAGACGACGGCGCTCGGCGGCCTCGAACCCTCCCCAGCTGGCCACCTGCAGATCGCTGAGCCCCTCGAGTGTGGCCAGAGCCTGTTCCTGCTCAGCCCCGTCGAGAAAGCCGCTCCACTGGGGCTCCCAGCTCAGCAGGGCCCTCTGGGCAAGCTCGCTGAGGGCCTCCAGCATCAGCTGTCTCCCAGTCGTACCACCGCCAGCGCTTTGGCCTGCTGCAGCGCGGCCCAGGGCATTTCGGCACCCGGTGCGGTCTCGGCGAACAGCAACCAGTTGCCCTCTTCAAACCGGTTGCGAAGTCCGCGGATGCGGTCGTCTTCGCTCGAGCTGACGCTCGCCGCCGCGGCGAAGCTGCCCATCCAGCCCGAAATCATGCCGGCGACTCCGCCCAGCAGGTGCTGACTCCAGGCCCCGGCAACGGCAAAGGTGTCCAGGTCGGTGATGTAGGTGAAGGTGAGGCCCGCCAGAAATCCGAACGGCACCAGCCAGATCGCCATGCGCCGTTGGCGCAGCTGACGCTTGGCGGCCGGGTTGAGGTCGGTCACCGCATGGATGGGGGTGGCGTCCTTGCCGATGCACACCAGTCGACTCAGGGCCGGCTGCTGGGCCGCCAGGGTCTGGCGCAGCGCCTCCAGCTGGTCGCGTTGTCTGAACACCATCACGACCCGCGTCGACACAGTTGATCCCCGATGAGCTGGCCTGATTCTCGCCGCTCACTACACTGCACCCCCGGCTCACCCACCGCAGCGCCGGGCATGACAAAGGTTCTCGTCTCCGACCCCATCGACCAGGCGGGGATTGACATCCTCTCCCAGGTCGCCCAGGTGGATGTGCGCACCGGATTACCGGCCGATGAGCTGGCAGCGATCATCGGCGAGTACGACGGTCTGATGATCCGTTCGGGCACCCAGGTGACCGCCGAGATCATCGCCGCCGCCGACAGGCTGCGCATCATCGGTCGCGCCGGGGTGGGGGTCGACAACGTTGACGTGCCGGCCGCCACCAAGCGCGGAGTGCTGGTGGTCAACTCGCCCGAGGGCAACACCATCGCCGCGGCCGAGCACGCCCTGGCACTGATGCTGTCGCTGTCGCGCCACGTGCCCCATGCCCACGCCAGCACCATGGCCGGCGGCTGGGACCGCAAGACCTACGTCGGCAACGAGCTCTACAAGAAGAAGCTGGGTGTTGTGGGCCTGGGCAAGATCGGCTCCCACGTGGCCCGGGTGGCGCGGGCCATGGGCATGGAGGTGATCGCCTACGACCCGTTTGTGTCGGCCGAGCGGGCCCAGCAGATGCAGGTGCGGCTTTCGCCCCTGAAGGAGCTGTTCGCCGAGGCCGACTACATCAGCCTGCACCTGCCCCGCACGCCCGAGACCGAAAACCTGGTCAACGCCGAACTGCTGCGCACCATGAAGCCGACCGCGCGGCTTGTGAACTGTGCCCGCGGCGGCATCGTCGATGAAGCCGCCCTGGCCGAGGCGGTGACCGCCGGCACGATTGCGGGTGCGGCCCTCGACGTCTATGCCAAGGAGCCCCTGGCGGCCGATTCACCGCTGCGCGGCGTCAGCGAGCGCTTGATCCTCACCCCCCACCTGGGTGCCTCGACCGAAGAGGCTCAGGAGAATGTGGCCATCGACGTGGCCGAGCAGATCCGCGACGTGCTGCTGGGCCTGCCGGCCCGCAGTGCCGTCAACATTCCTGGGCTGAGCTCGGAAGTGATGGAGCAGCTCAAGCCCCATCTCCAGCTGGCCGAAACCCTGGGCCAGCTGGTGAGCCAGCTCGGTGGCGGTGCGATCAGTGAGCTTGAGGTGCGGCTCCAGGGCGACTTCGCCGCCCATCCGGCCCAGCCCCTGGTTGTGGCTGCGCTCAAGGGGGTGCTGTCGACGGCCCTCGGCGACAGCATCAATTACGTCAACGCGACCCTTGAGGCCAAGGAGCGCGGCATTCACGTGCTCGAGGTCAAGGACGATTCGAGCCGCGATTTCGCCGGCGGTTCGCTGCAGCTGATCTGCCGCAGCCCCCAGGGCAGTCACAGCGTCACCGGAGCCGTGTTTGCCGATGGCGAGCTGCGGGTGGTGACGATCGACGAGTTTCCGGTGAACGTGGCACCCAGCCGCCACATGCTGTTCACCCGGCACCGCGACATGCCCGGCATCATCGGCCAGCTCGGCTCGCTGCTGGGCGAGCACAACGTCAACATCGCCTCGATGCAGGTGGGCCGCCGCATCGTGCGCGGCGATGCGGTCATGGTGCTCAGCATCGATGACCCGATTCCGGCCGATCTGCTGGCCTCGATCCATGCGATCAGCGGCATTCAGCAGGCTCATCCGGTGACCCTCTGATGACGCTGACCTGGTGGCGGCTTGAAATGGCCGCCCCGGCGGAGCTCGAGGAATCCCTGGTGTGGAAGCTCCCCGAGCTGGGCATTCACCGGGTCGCGGTGCAGCATCGCCCAGAAGCCCCCGCCGAGCGGCAGCTGGTCGCCTGGCTGCCTGCCAGCGATTGGTCGGACGCGGAACGGGCACTGCTGCACCAGGCCCTGGAGCCCCTGGCCGAAACCTTCGGTCTGCCGCTGCCTGCGCTGAGCTGGCAAGCCCAGCCCGATGAGGACTGGAGTCTCAGCTGGAAGCAGCACTGGCAGCCCGATCCAGTGGGTCAGCACCTGCTGATCCTGCCTGCCTGGCTCGAGTCGCCGGTCGAACACGCCGACCGCCTGCTGATCCGCATGGATCCCGGCAGCGCCTTCGGCACCGGCAGCCATCCCACAACACGTCTGTGCCTGGAGGCCCTTGAGCGCCTCGCTGCCCTGCGCGGCGGCACCCTGGCGGGGCTGCGAGTGGCCGATCTGGGCTGCGGCAGTGGCGTGCTCGGGCTGGCAGCTCTGCGGCTGGGGGCCGCGTCGGTGGTGGCAGCCGACACTGACTCGCTGGCGGTCACGGCCACCCACGACAACGCTGAACTCAATGCCCTGTCGCCTCAGCTGCAGGTGCTGCAGGGCTCGGCCAGCGAGCTGGCTGCGTTGCTGGCCGGTCGCCCCGCCGATCTGTTGTTGTGCAACATCCTGGCGCCGGTGATCGAGGCCCTCAGCCCGGCGTTCAAGGCGCTGCTGGCTCCCGATGGCGTCGGATTGCTGAGCGGTCTGCTGGTGGATCAGGCACCGCGCCTGCAGCAGGTGCTCGCCGACGAAGGCTGGCAGGCGGATCTGGTTGCTGAACAGACGCCCTGGGCCCTGCTGGAGTTACATAAGGCACACTGATCGGTGATCAGTGTTTGATTGGCCTTCTCGCCGTTCATCGCCAAAAACGGCGGGAAACGCCTGTGGCGGATGTATGAATGGCGGGTCCTACAGGCCCGGCTTCCGGGTGCCTGTGAGCCCCAATCCTTCTTCATGGCTTCCTACAAGGTCACCCTCATCAACGAGAGCGAAGGCCTCAACAAGACCATCGAGGTTCCTGACGATCAGTACATCCTCGATGCTGCCGAAGAGCAGGGCATCGACCTTCCCTACTCCTGCCGTGCAGGCGCCTGCTCAACCTGCGCTGGCAAGCTCACCGCCGGTACCGTCGACCAGAGCGATCAGAGCTTCCTCGACGATGACCAGATCGAGGCCGGCTTCGTGCTGACCTGCGTCGCCTACCCCACCAGCGACTGCACCATCAAGACCCACGCCGAAGAAGAGCTCTACTGAGCCGCTGCGACGTCCTACCCATTCACCACGTCGCACCCACCCCTGGTGCCTTGCCCAAGGGTGCCTTGTGACGTTGATCTTCTTCTGCCACCCTTCGGGGTGGCTTTTTCATGGCCCCTCTGGCTTCTGCAACGGTTCATGGGCTGCTGGAGCACGGCAGCGAGCACACCAGCCCTGGTGGCCAGTACACCTTTCGTGTGCTGGGCCCCTGCTGCCGTCTGTATGACCGTGAGGAACTCCCCTGGCCCTGCTGCCGGTTGGCCTGGCGCAGCAAGGAACCCAGCTGGCGCCGGATCGGACCTCGCTTTGTGGCTGATCTGGCGTCGCGGCGCTGTCCGTCCTATGCGGTTGAGCTGCTGCAACCGGGGACCCGTCCGACACGGACCGTGATCACCCTGTTCCCGCAGCGGCTCTCCGCCGAGTTGCAGGAGTGGTGGTACAGCAAGCGCCCAGGCTCCATGGATCCGGGGAATGGGGTGCCGCCGCTGTGAACCTCCCTGGCCTTCAGCCGTTGGCCATGAGCGGCAGGCTCACCGAAAAGCGACTGCCGCAGCCGGGGCGACTGGCGACGCTGATGCTGCCCCCATGCACCCGGATGATGCGGGCAACGATGGCGAGCCCCAGGCCTGAACCCCCATCGCCGCGATCAGCCGAGGCGCGCCAGAAGCGGTCAAAGACCCGTTGCAGTTGATCTGCAGGGATGCCCGGACCCTCATCGCCGATATCGAGGCAGGCCTTGTTGCCGCGTCGTTCGAGACTCACCGAGATGGTCCCGCCATCGGGGCTGTAGCGATGGGCGTTGTCGAGAAGGTTGCGCACCACCTGCTGCAGCAGGCTCGCCTGACCCATGATGCTGAGCCCGTGCTGCAGGTTTGACTGCAGGTGTTGCTGGCGCAGCGCCAGGGCGTCGCCATACAGGTTGAGCTGTTCCTGCACCAGGGCTGCAAGGTCCAGCCGCTGGGCCTGGTCAATGGACCCCTCCTCCTGACGGGCCAGGAGCAGCAGATCGTTCACCAGTTTCTGCATCTGGTCGGTGGCGCTGGCGATCGCTGCAAACCGTTGTCGCTGCGGATCGTCGCTGCTCCTGCAGTCGAGCAGGCCCATTTCGGCATTGGCGCTCATCGCCGCCAGCGGTCCTCGCAGTTCGTGGGAGGCATCGAGCTCGAATTCGCGCAGCCGGCGCAGACTGCGCTGCAGAGGTTCCACCACCCGTCTGGCCAGCAGGGTGGCCGAGGCGGCGCTGAGCATCAGGGCGAGCACGATGGCCACGGTCATGGCCAGATCGAGCTGCTGAAGGCGGCGATCCACCGAGTCGAGCCCCTGGCTGATCCGCAGCCAGACCCTGGGGCGGCCGCGGCTGTCGAGTCCGTCGGCATCCGCCGGGCGAATCAACGCCAGGGTGTCTGAGGTGCTCTGCCAGACCATGCGTTGCGTCGGTCTGCGGGGCGGCAGGCGTCCCAGTGTGCGCACCTCCCCCAGGCGGGCGGCGGGACGCCAGTCGTTGCCAAGGAACCATTCGACCTGCTGGTGGGCCGTGGTGAAGTCCTTGTGACTGGCCTGTAGATCCCGCTCGCTGCCGGGCGCCGGCATGGGCAGTGAGGAGAAGTCCTCGCCGATCAGCACCAGCTGGCTGCGCAGATCGGCCAGGACGATGCTCTCGAATCCCTTGCGGACAACGGCGGCAAAGACAAGCAGGATCCCTGCAAGGGAGAGCAGGTAGAGACCCAGTAGCTCAAGCTGCTGACGCTGCAGGGGCTTGGCCGGATGTCCCCTGGGAATGGAGTTCTGGCGCCAGGGCATGGTCATGGAGGCGACAGCAAGCGATACCCCTGGCCATGCACCGTTTCGATCGGGTCAGGGCATCCCGCCAGTCGCAGCTTGCGGCGCAGGTTGTTGAGGTGGGTCTTGACCGTCTCTTCGCTGGCCTCCGCGTCGATCGACCAGAGCTGATCCAGCAGCCAAGAACGCTGGACGAGCCGGCCCGGATGGCGCAGAAACCACTCCAGCAGCTGGAACTCCTTGCTGGTGAGCAACAGCTCCTGATCGTTCACCCACACCAGGGCCGCACCAGCATCCAACCGCAGGGGGCCCCAGAGCAGATGGTCGCCCGCGTAGGGCCTCTCCGCCCGTCGCTCCAGCGACCGGATCCGGGCTGCCAGTTCGGCCATGCGCAGCGGCTTGACGAGATAGTCGTCGGCTCCGGCCTTGAGACCCTGCACCACATCGTCGAGGGCATCGCGGGCGGTGAGCATCAGCACCAGGGTGGAGCGTTTGGTTCGGCGCAGCTCCTGAACGATCGACAGGCCGTCGCGTCCGGGCAGCATCCAGTCGAGCAGCACCAGGTCGTAATTGTTGTGGAGCAGTTCGTCGAGCACCTGGGCTCCATCATCGAGCCAGGTCACCGCATGGTGTTCCCGGGTCAGGAAGTCGCTGAGGGGTTGGGCCAGGCGGGCATCATCCTCAGCCAACAGGATGCGCATCGGTGCTGCTGGGGGCAAGGTCGTGGCGGGGTCGGGGGACCTCCAGCGCCACGATGCGTCCTTCGTTGTCGTGATGCACGGTGCAGACGCTGGCATGGCGGGCTCTGAACAACTGGGATTCGCTCAGACCCACATGGGCGGCCGCCACACTGCGCGGCAGGCCAGCAACCTGGCATCGGGTGGAACGCACGCTCTGGACCAGCTGCTGTTGCCGGCGTGACCGTTCCAGCACCAGCGCTGCCGGCGTGATCAACGTGCCGGCCAACAGAACGGCAGACAGCTTGATGGGGCCCAGGAGGCTCAATGAGCCCAGCCACAGAGCCGAGGTCCCCAGCCGTTCGGGCAACCGCTGCTGCCAGCTGTGGTTGCGGCGACTATCCAGGATCGGCTGTGGCAAGGGATTATCGCTGGGTCGGTTGGACACCGTGTGAGAGGGGCCTGGGAATGAAATCGATGATGCGGCGTGCTTGAGAAGATTTCGGCAAGTGCAGCAGACCCGCATCGCGATTCGCGATCAGCCTTGATGTCCACGATCCGGGCTGATCCAGCGAGCCCGCTCAGGAGCTCCGCTGAAACTCAGCCGCCAACAGGCCCTCAGCGTGGCGCTGAAACTCAGCAGCCAATAGGCAGCCGGGTACCAGACCATCCAGAAAGCAATGCGGCGCAGTCCCACGTCGTAAGGCTGATCCAGCCAGAAACTGACCGCAAACTGCAAGGCACAAACCAGCAGCAAGCCTTCGGCCAGGCCATGGGGCAGCCAGATCGCCGCCGACAAGCCGAGATGACCCTGCAGCAGGGGGTACGCGATGGCGAGCAGCATGTCGAGTGCCAGTAGATGGGCCCACAGCAGGCTGGCCAGGGGTTCGAGCAGCAAAGCCAGCAGCCGCCACTGCCGTGGCCGCCAGAGCAGATCGAGGTTGTCGTGCAGCACCTGGAGCCCGCCTTCGGCCCAACGCAGCCGCTGGCGCCACAACCCATTGAGGGTCTCCGGCATCAGGATCCAGATCAGGGCATGGGGTTCGTAGCGGACCCGCCACCCTGCGCGCTGCAGCTGCCAGGTGATGGCGATGTCTTCAGTGAGCCGGGCCGGATTCCAGTAGCCGACCTCATGCAGGGCGCTGCGGCGAAAGCAGCCGATCACCCCCGAAACACAGAACAGCACCCCCAGCTGTGACTGGGCCCGTTTGATCAGACCCACGATCATCGAAAACTCCCCCACCTGCAGCCGGCCCAGCAGGGTGCTGCGGTTGCGGATGCGGGGATTGCCGGTCACAGCCCCCAGTTGCGCGTCATCGGCGAAGTGCCGCACCAGCCAGCCGATGGCATGGGGGTCGAGCAGGGCATCGCCATCGATGCACACCAGCAGCTCGTGGCGGGCCACCAGGGCTCCGGCACGCAGGGCCAGGGCCTTGCCCTGGTTGCTGGCCAGTTGCACCACCCGCAGCCGCGGCTCGGTGGTGGCCCAGGCTTCGAGCTGGGCTCCTGTGTCGTCGCTGCTGCCATCGTTGATGGCGATCACCTCAAAGTTGTTCCAGCGCAAGGCCAGGGCAGCGCGCAGGGTTTCGGCCAGCGTTGCCGATTCGTTGAAACACGGGATCAGCACGCTCACCGGTGGGCCTTGTTCGCCGTCGGGGGCCACCCGTTGCCAGCGCAGGGGCCATTCAAAGCGCCAGCTCCAGAGCAGGGCCATCACGACCCACAACAGCGACAGGCCGATCGGGTAGAGCACCAGGGCCTGGCTCAGCCCTTGCAGGGTCGACAGCAGGGCCGACAGCGGATTCACGACGACCGTGGGCGGCTGCTCTTGGACTGGAACACCGGCCTCAGCACGTCAGGGTCGGGAGTGCCGCGGTGCAGGTTGTCGGGGTAATACCCGGTGTGATGAACCCCCAGGCGGTAGAGCTGCCGTAACTGGTCGGCGATCTCCTCGCTGCTGAGATCGATGTGGGTGTTCCAGTCGGTGCTCTGGATTTCAAACAGGGTGCGCTCCAGTCCATGGGGCTGCCGGCGCACCTGGGTCACCAGATCGGCCAGGAACCGATCGGGGTGTCGGGCCTGTTCCATGTAGGGCATGGCCATCACAGCGGTGAAGTCGTAGTCGCGCAGGGCCAGATCGAGCGATTGGTTGTACCAGGCCTCGGCATGGGGGTTGAGCACCACCTGGGCATACAGGTTGCGGGCGGTGCGCAGCTGGGGCTGCTCGTTGCGCACGATTGCCGCCAGCTCCAGGCTCAGCCGCTCCAGGGCTTCGGTCTTGCGGTTCGTCCAGATCCCCAGCAGGGTGTCGTCGCTGCGGATCGCAGCCAGATCGCGGGGCAGCCCCCAGGCCCGGTACTGGCGCAGGGCCGGGGCGCTGGCGTCTTCATAGTCGGTGAGGGTCAGATCGTCGTGAAACAGCAGCCCGTCGAAGCTGGCGCTGCGGGCCAGATCGGCGTAGATCTGTTTGACCGTCGCCATGGCCTGGGGCGCAAAGGGCGACAACCGCGGGTAGCCCATCGCCAGGTGACCGCTGCGGTTGGGCTGGGTGATCACGGTCTGGTCGGCGCCCGGTGCGTTGGCCGGCAGCTGGAAGGCCAGGGCCGGCATCCAGGCATACAGCCTCCGCACGGGGGTGCGGGTGCGGATCTCCCAGGCCACATGACTGAACAGATCCCGTTTCACCGGCAGGTGTCGGTTGGGGAAATAGACGGCATCGGCGGCGCCGTTGCCATCGGGATCGGCAAAGGCCTGCAGATACACCGTGTTGACACCCATGGCCCGGATGCGCTGGAGCAGCAGCTGCAGGTTGCGCTCCACCTGGGCCGGATCGGGATCATCGATGTTGTCGAGATCCACATGCATCACCTTGGCGGCGCGGCTGGTGTCGCCCAGGTTCTGCCGGCGCACCTGCAGCTCCCTTTCGAGCCCATCGGTTGCTCCCATCTCGGTGGCCATCAGCACCCGCCGCAGGGCCGCAGTGGGAACCGCGGCGGTGTTGGCGCCGTCATCGAGGGTCAGGCCCATCGGCATGCCCAGCTCGGCGGCTACCGATGAGGCTGTGGTGTTGTAGCGGCCATAGGGCCAGGCGATCACCCGTGGGCGCCTGCCCAGGCGGTCGGCGATCAGGTCGCTGTTGGCTGACAGGTCGGTCCTGAGCCGTTGCCGGTAGGCAGTCTCGCTTTCGTAGCCCTGGCCAGGGCTGAAAGCCCGGGTGGTGGCCGCCGGCATCGAATTGAGCTGGGGATTGCCGCTGATGCCGTGGTGCAGGTCGTAGCTGTGGCTGGCCACCTCCACCAGCCCGCTGCGCTGCATGGTGCGCAGCTGCTCCCAGCTCAGCAAGCGCTGGCGTTCGATCGTGCCATCGCCAAACGGCACCCGGCCGCTGCTGGGCTCCAGCCAGCGGCCCACCACCGCCACCACCGCCGGGGCCCGGTAGCGCTGCAGCAATGGAAAGGCTTCGCTGTAGACGCTGCGGTAGCCGTCGTCAAAGCTCAGCAGCACCGGTTTAGCGGGCAAGCGGCTGCGGCCGCGGCCCGCGGCGAGCACCTGATCCACGCTCACAAAGTGGTGGCCGTGGCTGGCAAGCCAGGCCAGCTGGGCCGCAAACGCCCCGGGGGTGATGGCGTACTCGGGAATGGCCGCCTGGCTTGGATCCACGATTTCGTGGTAGGCCAGCACCACCAGCTCATGGTCAGGATCGCGTTGGCCCGGGGGAGAGCTCCTGGCGGCCAGCGCCGATCCGACCTGCAGCACCAGCAGCCCTGCCGCGGCGAACCCAGCGCGTCGATGGTTTCAGAGCGGCATCAGCACCAGTGCCAGCAGTTTCGCGCCGCGTTGAAAAGAATTCGAGCAGCGCCGATGGCGCCGACGGGGCGTAGGATAATGCAACTCATTCTCAATAGATTGCGTTGATGCACGCGGTGCGACGACTGGTGGATCTGCGTCCCGGAGGGACGGCCACCGTGGTTTCCCTGGCTGCTGAGCGCGGGCTCAGGGCGAGGTTGGAGGCTTTGGGGTTGCGTCCGGGACAAACCGTGCAGGTGCTTCGCCGCGGCTGGTGGTCGGGGCCGCTGCACATCCGCGTCGGCATGACCGAGCTGATGGTGCGGCGCCGTGATGCCGCCTGCGTGGCCCTGGCTGCATGAACACCCTCGCCCTGCTGGGCATGCCCAACACGGGCAAATCGACCCTGTTCAACAGGCTCACCGGCAGTCATGCCCAGATCGGCAACTGGCCTGGACTCACGGTGGAGTTGATGCAGGCCGAGGTCACCCTGGCCGGCCGCCCCTGGCAGTTGGTTGATCTGCCGGGCATCTACGACCTCCGCGGTCATTCGGGTGATGAGGCGGTGGTGCGCCGTTTTCTCGAGACCACCCCCGTCGATCTGATGCTGGTGGTGCTCAATGCCAGCCAGCTCGATCGTCAGCTGCGCCTGGCTCTGCAGGTGCAGAAGCTGGGCCTGCCGGCTCTGGTGGTGCTCAACATGGCCGATGAGGCGCGGCGCTTTGGTGTGCAGGTTGACCCCAGGGCGCTGGAAGCCGCCCTGGGTCTGCCGGTGGTGCTGACCAGCGCCAAGTACGGCGGCGGGCTGGGCACGGTGCGTGAAGCTCTCGCCGTTGCTCTGAAGCACGGCGCCGAGACCGAGGGGCCGGGACCAATCCCGTCGCCCAGGCCCGTGCAGCAGCTCGAGTCGCGCCTGCAGGCCATTGATCCCCAGCTCGATGGGGCTCTGGCGGCGCTGCTTCAAGCGGGTGTCACCCTGCCACAGCAGTGGCGTGATCGCTGGACCCGTCGTCTCGATGCGGTGCTGTTGCATCCGGTCCTGGGTCTGCCGCTGTTCTTTGGCGCCATGGCGCTGATGTTCCAGCTCATCTATGCGATCGGTGTGCCGCTGCAGGAGGGGCTCGGCACCCTGCTGGATCTTCTGGGTCAACATGCCCTCAAGCCCCTGCTGGCGCCATTACCACCGTTTGTCTCGGGATTCCTGCTGGAGGGCCTCTACCAGGGCATCGGCACGGTCAGCGCCTTCCTGCCGGTGATCTTCCTGTTCTTCCTGGCGATGGGGGTGGTCGAAGACAGCGGCTATCTGTCGCGCGCCGCCTATCTGATGGATGCCTTCATGGAGCGCCTGGGCCTCGATGGCCGCAGTTTCGTGCTGGCCCTGATGGGCTTTGGCTGCAACGTGCCGGCCATCCTGGGCACCCGGGTGATGCGCGACCAAGGCCTGCGGCTGCTGTCGATGCTGATCATTCCGTTTTCGCTGTGCTCGGCCCGGCTCAACGTGTTTCTGTTCATGGCGGCGGCCTTCTTCGCGCCCCGCCAGGGGGCGCTGGTGATCTTTGGCCTCTATCTGATGAGCTTCGTGGCGGCGGTGCTGACCGCGCTTGTGTTCCGCGGTCGCTTTGCCAGCCAGGAGCCCCTGGTGCTCGAGTTGCCGCCCTACCGCCTGCCCACGTTGACCCAGATGTTCACCCGGGCCTGGGCCGAGGTGCGTCATTTCTGGTTCTGGGCCCGCCGCTTCATCATCTTCGGTGTTGTTGCGGTGTGGTTACTCAACAACCTGCCCCTGGGCGTTGAGCCGGCCTCGGCCCAGTCGCTCTCAGGCCAACTGGGAACAGCACTGGCACCGCTGCTCGATCCGATCGGCATCAACCCCAAGCTCACCGTGGCGCTGGTGTTCGGCTTCATCGCCAAGGAGATCGTGCTGGGCGGCCTGGCGGTGATCTACGGCCAGGCTGATCCGATCGCTCTGAGCCGGGCCATCGCCGCCGAGGTGAGCTGGCCCCAGGCCCTCAGTTTCATGCTGTTCACCCTGCTCTACACGCCTTGCCTGTCGACCGTGGCGGTGATCCGCAGTGAGTCGAAACGGCTGGGCTTCACGGCCTTGAGCGTCGGCTGGTCGCTGGGGCTGGCCTGGATCAGCTGTTTTGTCTTGTATCAGGGGCTGGCCTGGTTGGGTTGGCGCTGAGGTCTGCCCAGCAACAGCACCAGCGGAATCGCCAGCAGAAACACCAGCCCCACCAGCCGGAACACATCGCCGTAGGCCAGCAGAGCGGCCTGGCGCTCGACTTGCTGGTTGAGCAGGGCCAGGGCCTGATCCTGGTGGCCGCCCAGCCAGCTGCTCATGGCGTCGAGGCGATGCTGCAGCAGCGGATTGGTGCTCGACAGGTGGGTGACCAGCTGGGCCCGGTGCACGGCGCGCTGATGGTCGAGCACCACCGTCAGCACCGCGATGCCAAAGGTGCCGCCGAGTTGGCGGGTGAGGTTGAAAAAGCCGCTGCCGGCGCCCACTTCGCTCTTGGGCAGAGGGCCCAGGGCGGCCAGGCTCAACGGCAGGAACATCATCACGGTGGTGACCCCACGAAAGATCAGCGGCCAGTACAGACTCTCCTCGCCGGTGGCAGGGCCGATGGTCGCCAGTTGGCCCATGGTCACCACCATGGCCAGCGCGCCGATGGCGATCAGCCAGCGCGGATCAAAACGACTGGCGTTTTTGCCCAGCACAGCCATGGTGACGGCCGAAGCCAGCGCCCCGGGCAGCATCAGCAGTCCGGTCTGGGTGGCGGTGTACTGCAGCACCGACTGAGCAAAGATCGGCACCACGAACACGGTGCCGTACAGCCCCATTCCCAGCACCAGTGAAAACAGGCTGCCGGCAGCCAGCGAACGGTGACGCAGCACCCGCAGGTCGACGGCGGGGGAGCGGTGGCGCAGTTCCCACCCGATGAAGGTCGGCAGGGCCACGGCGGCCAGCAGGCTCAGTTGGCGGATGCCCCCGTTGTCGAGCCAGTCGTACTGGTGCCCCTGCTCGAGCACCACCTGCAGGCTGGCCAACCCCGCCACCAGCAGGGCGATTCCGATCCAGTCGACCGAGCGGCGTCGCTCGCTGGGCCCGTCGGGGCTCATGAACGTCTGGGCCAGCAGCACGGTGAGAATGCCGAAGGGCAGGTTGATGAAGAAGATCCAGCGCCAGCCCAGGGCATCGGTCAGGAAGCCACCCAGGGTGGGACCCAGGGCCGGACCCACCAGCACCACGATGCCGAAAACTCCCTGGGCGATGCCCTGGAACTGCTTGGGCACCTCCTGAAACATCACGGCCTGGGCCTTCGGCAGCAGGCCTCCGCCCAGCAGGCCCTGGCTGATGCGGGCGAGCACCAGCAGCGGCAGGTTGGGGGCCAGGCCGCACAGCACCGAGGAGGCGGTGAAGCCGATCAGGCAGAACACGAAGTAATTGCGCTGGCCGAACCGTTCGCCCAGCCACTCGCTCAGCGGGATCATCACCACGCTGGCCATGGCATAGCCCGTGACCACCCAACCCACCTCGGCCAGGGTGGCGCCGAGGTTGGCCTGCATGTGGGTCAACGCCACATTGACGATGCTGACGTCGATGACCTCGAGCATCGCCCCGATCGAGGCGGTCATCACAATGGCCCATTGGCGCGGGGTCACCTGCGGTGCACCCGTACCGTCGCCGAGAGGCCTGGCACCAGGCGCGGCGCCAGCGCGCTGGGCACCACTTCGAGTGAGAGGCGTGCCGTCACCCGTTGCACCACCTTGGTGAAGTTGCCGGTGGCGTTGTCGGGCGGCAGCAGGGCAAAACGGGCGCCTGAAGCCGGAGCCACACTGAGCACATGGCCATGGAAGCGCTGTCCCGGGAAGGCATCGATGCTGATCTCAGCGCTCTGACCAGGACGTAGAGCCTCCAGCTGAGTTTCCTTGAAATTGGCCTCGACCCAGGGCGGGGCTTCGACCAGGGTCATCAGCGGCTGGCCCGGCTGCACCCGTTGCCCTGCTTCCGATGAGCGGCTGCCGATGCGGCCGCTCTTGGGGGCGAGGATGCGGGTGTAGCTCAGCTGAAGACGGGCATCGGCCAGAGCGGCCTGGGCCTGGTGCACCCGTGCCAGCGCGGCTTCAGCTTTGCTCCGATCGACCTGAATCTGGTTGGCGCTGGCCTTGGCCTGCAGGTCAGTCGCCTGGCTGCGGGTGAGCTGACCCTGGGCCTGGCGGTAGGCGGCCCGGGCCCGATCGACCTCCTGCAGCGAGATGCCTCCCTGCCCCAGCAGAAACTCAAGCCGTTGCAGGTCGGCCCCCGTGCGCTTGAGCTCAGAGCGGGCCACCAGTTCATCGGCCTTGGCCTGATCGTTGGCGGCCGCCGCGCCGCGGCGGCTCGACTGGATCTGGGAGGTGAGCGCGCGGGCCTGCTGACGTGCTTCTTCCAGGTCGGCCTGGGCCCTTTGCAGTCGCATGCCGGCATCGCGCGGGTCGAGCACCACCAGAAGCTGTCCGGCGCTCACCTGCTGGTCGTCCTGCACCGGCACCTGCAGCACGGTGCCGGCAACCCGGCTGGAGATCTCGACCAGATGGGCCTCCAGCTGGGCGTTGTCGGTTTCCTCGATCCCCCAGTGCTGCGCCACCCAGACCCCGCCACCCGCCAGTGTCGCCACGGCAAGAGTGATCAGCACCTGCTGGCGCCGCGGCATGGCGCGCCATGCCATGCAGGACTGTTTCAGCACGTTGGCGTCGCCTTCAGCACAAGGCTGGACGCTACGACCAGATTGGCTGGCCATGAACCCCCAACACAACGAAGCCCACCGCCACAAGGCGGTGGGCCTGGAACTGAACCGGAGGTCTGAACTGAAGATCAGAAGTAGATCTTGCCGCCACCCCACTGGATCCCCTGCACTTTGGGGGCCACCAGGATGTAACCGGCCATCAGGCGCAGGTCGTCGTCGTTGAGGTCGCGCATCTTGACGAACACGTCGCTGCTGCGCAGGCTCGGGTGCACGTCGGCAATGCTGTACTCACCGTCATACGAGGTCGGGTCCTTCATGTAGTCGACCAGGGCGGCGATGTTGTCGCGTGACGGTGTGGCCAGGGCGAGGGTCTCAGGGTCGAGTCCCACGTTCTGGTTGGTCTTGGTGATGCCACCGGCGTGGCACTCGCCGCAGCTGTTGTTGAACAGCTTGCGCCCGGTCTTGATCTCCTGCTCACTGAAGGTCACCTGGCTGCCATCGGCCGTGGCGGGAACCGTCAGTTGATCGGCGCTCCATTGGGCGGCAAGGGCCTCCGATCCGAAGCCGGTCACCAGCAACAGAGCCAGGGGGAGCACCAGCAGGGCGCGCAGGGCTGAGCGGGCTGCGGTCGAGAGGAGACGGGCCATGGGAGAAGCCTGAACGGAGATCTTGTATCACGGCCGAAGGGGCCTCCGGGCCAGAAACACGTGAACTGTTGCAGGGCTACTCAGACGTCCCGGTGGCAGCAGCCTCGTCGGGAGGGATCACATCGAGGCTGAGAAAATCCTTGGCCACGATCGTGTTGGCGAAGATCGCGCTGGCTTCGGCCACCAGGTCATCGGGTGTCATCGGGTTGCCGGGCATGTAACGCGGGCTCAGGTGGGTGAGCACCAGCTGCTTGACCCCTGCCGCCAGCGCTGTCTGGGCTGCCATCGTGCTGGTCGAGTGCTGGCGGGCGATGGCCATCTCGGCCTCTCCGTGGGAGAAGGTGCTTTCGTGGATCAGCAGGTCCGCTCCCCGGGCCAGCTCGACCGCGGCCTCGCAGAAGACGGTGTCGGTGCAATAAACGACGCTGGCCCCAGGTCGCGGCAGACCGGTGAGGCTGGCGCCCTTGATGATGCGGCCGTCGTCGAGGGTGACCGTGCGACCGGCCTTGAGCTCGGCATAGATCGGGCCTGGCGGGATGCCCAGCTCCTGGGCCTTGGCGATGTCGAAGCGACCTGGACGGGGCTTCTGATCGACCCGATAGGCGTAGGCCGGCACCCGATGGGTCAGGGGCGCACAGCGCACCTGCAGGTCAGCATCGTCGAGCAGCACGGCGCCACTGCTGGCCGCCTGGCGCACCTTGTGGCTGCGCAACGGGTAGCCGATCCGGGTCGAGCTGGTGCGTAAGACCCCTTCGAGGTAATCGCGCAGAGGATCGGGGCCATACAGGTCGATACCCGGGCAGGTGCCCGCCAGACCCAGGCTGGCCAGCAGCCCGGGCAAGCCGAACACGTGGTCGCCGTGCATGTGGGTGATGAAGATGCGCCGCAGCTGGCTCACCCGCAGCTCGCTGCGCAGAAACTGGTGCTGGGTGCCCTCGCCGCAATCAAACAACCACAGCTCGCTGCGCTGGGGCAGGCGCAGCGCCACCGCTGAGACGTTTCGGCCCCGGGTCGGCACCCCCGAACTGGTTCCCAGAAAGGTGACCTGCACCGGATCCCTGCCTCTGGCGCATGCTGCCACGGCGGTTCCTGGCGGGCATTGACGCGTCGGGGGCGTGAGGGGGGCTGGCTGCCGGTCGATGGGGCCGGCACAATGACATGCCTGGCTGATCGGCCGTCATGGCCCCCCTGCCTTTGGTTCAGCAACGATGGATCGGGGCCCTGCTGGGTCTGGGCTTCACCTGCTGGCCGCCGTTCACCCCGCTACCGCCGTGGTGTTGCAATCGGCAGTTGAACCGGCGCGCAGCTCACGGGGACCGTGGCTGCGGGTTCTGCTGCTCGAGGATCAGGGCATGGCCGTGCGCCCTGCTGCCGAGGGGGTCGGGCTGCGGCTGCGTGATGGCCAGGGCAGGGTGCTGGGGGAGTGGACCGGTGCCCCCACCCTTCAGTTTCTGCAACGCGAGGGCCGCGTTCAGGTCAATCTGCCCGAGCCCCTGCTGGCCGCCGAGATCTGGATCGAAGCTCTGAGTTCGCCCAGCGATCCCGATCCAGGGCTCTGGTTGCAGCAACGCCGTTATCGAGGGGTGCTGCAGGTGCGGCCCCAGAGCAGCGGTCTGCAGGTCATCAACCACGTGCCGCTCGAGACCTATCTGGGCAGTGTGGTCGGCAGCGAGATGCCCGCCAGCTGGCCCCTGGAAGCGTTGCGGGCCCAGGCGGTGGCCGCGCGCACCTATGCCCTGAAGTCCCGCAGGCCGGCCCAGCCCTTTGATCTCAAAGCGACCGTGGCCAGCCAGGTGTATCGCGGGGTCGAGACCGAAACACCGTCCACGATGGCGGCCGTGGACACCACCCGTGGCCTGGTGCTCACCCATGAGGACGCCCTGATCGACGCTGTGTTCCACAGCAGCAGTGGCGGTCGCACCGAAAGCAGTGGCGATCTCTGGGCGCGCCAGCTGCCCTATCTCGTGAGTGTGCCCGACTTCGATCAGGACTCACCGGTGCGCGAATGGCGCCAGAGTCTCGATGCAGCTCAGCTGCGCAAGGCCTTCCCTGAGCTGGGCGGGGTCCGTTCGATCGAGGTGGTGGGCGCCAGCCCCACCGGCCGGATTCGTCAGGCACGGGTCGTGGGGGTGAGCGGCCAGTTGCTGCTCAGCGGCGCCGAATTGCGCAGCCGTCTGGGGTTGCGCAGCACCTGGGTGCGGTTTGAACCGATGGCACTGGAGCCGGTGACAACGGCCATGCCGGTTGCGTTGCCGTCTGCCCTGGCTCCTCCGTTGGCTGCGCTGCCTCCGCTGCCGGTGCTCAACCAGCCCGACCCGGCCGCCAGCCCATCCCCGCAGCCGGGCCTTGAGGCCAGCAGCCCTGCCGAACGGTTGCCCGGCCTGGTGGCCGTGGGCCGCGGCTTTGGCCACGGCATCGGCATGAGTCAGTGGGGGGCCCTGGCACTGGCCCAGCGGGGTGAGTCCTTCATGGCCATCCTGCGGCACTACTACCGCGGTACACGCCTGCAGCCCTACGGACGCCTGGAGACTGCAGCCCAGCAACCCGGCGGGGCTGCTGAGGGCCGCCTCAGCGTGGCCGGTTCCCCTTGACCCTGCAGGACGGGCTGCAGCTGCAGATCAAGCCCGATCCGCAGGCGGTCGCAGAGGCGGTGGCCGAGCTCCTGCTGGGGGCATTGCAGCGCGGTGCGGTCCTGGGTCTGGCCACCGGGCGCACGATGCAACCGGTCTATGGCGCCCTGTGCGCCCGGATCAACGCCCTGCCGGACGCGCAGCGCGCGGCAGTGCTGGCAGGCTGGCGCAGCTTCAATCTCGATGAATACGTCGGTCTTGGCCCGCACCATCCACAGTCGTTCGCAGCCTGCATGAACCAGGCGCTGGCCGTGCCCCTCGGGTTGTCGCCCGGCCAGCTCCAGTTGCCCGATGGTCTGGCGGTTGATTCGGCCGCTGAGGCCGGGCGCTACAGCCGTCTGGTGGCGGCGGCCGGCGGCATCGATCTGCAGTTGCTGGGTCTGGGCAGCAACGGGCACATCGGCTTCAACGAACCGCCATGTCCGCCCGACGCCCCGTGCCGTTGCCTGCAGCTGAGTCCGGCGACCCGGCAACAGAATGCCTCAGCCTTCGGCGGGCAGGCCGATGCGGTGCCCGAGCAGGCCATCACCCTGGGCACACGCGACATCCTGGCGGCTCGGTCGGTGCTGCTGGTGGTCACCGGGGCAGCCAAGGCCGCGATCCTGCGCTGCAGCCTGCAGGATCCGCCCTGCCCTGAAGTGCCCGCCAGCTGGCTGCAGAACCACCCTCGGCTGCAGGTGATTGTGGACGCCGCCGCCGCCTCAGCCCTGCAGCTGCGCTGACGCGAGGGCGGCATCCATGGCGGCCGGATCGGCCTCCAGGTTGGTGGCGACGCTGCGCACATCGTCGAGGCCTTCGAGGGCATCGAGCAGCCTCAGGCACTGCCGCAGGGCCTCCGGCTCGTTGAGGCTGCAGCTCGTCTGGGGGATCCAGCGATGCTCCCAGCTCAGCACGGGCAGGCCCTGGCGGCGCAGGCCCTCCTGCAGAGCTTCCAGCTGGGCAAAGTGGCCGTGGATCTCGATCTCTGTGCCGCCATCGGCTGCGGCCTCGTAGGCCAGCACGGCGGGACCGCCGCCCGCTTCGACCGCTAGCAGATGCTCCAGCAGTTGTTCCTCATCGGGCGCCGGGCAGCTGGTCCAGGCCAGCCGCACCACCGAGCGATGCTCAAACAGATAGCCCACGCAGCCGCTCTCGCCAAGCTTGCCGCCGTGCTTGCTAAAGGCCAGGCGCAGGTCGGCGGCAGTGCGGTTGCGGTTGTCGGTGAAGGCCTCCACCAGCACGGCGACGCCGCCCGGGCCATAGCCCTCGTAGCGCACCTCCTCGAACTGCTCGCCATCCCCCTGACCCTGGCCTGAGCCCTTGGCGATGGCGCGCTCGATGTTGGCGTTGGGCACGCCGGAGGCCTTGGCCTTCTCGATCGCGGTGCGCAACTGGAAGTTGCCCGCCGGATCGGCACCGGCTCGGGCCGCCACCATGATTTCGCGGCCCAGGCGGGTGAACACGGCGCCGCGCTTGGCATCGATCACCGCCTTGGTGCGTTTGATCTGGGACCATTTGCTGTGGCCGGCCATGTTGCTTACCCCGCTGCATCAATCACCAGCTTGGGCTGCAGGCTGCCGCCCTCGATGGCGCTCGCCATGCCCGCCAGAGCGCCCGCCGGGGTGGTGATCACCACCGGTGTGCCAGGGGGCCAGCCGTGCTGGGCCTGCAGCTGCCGGCCGCAGCGCCAGCCTTCGAGTTCGGTTTCACTGAGCTGCTGCTGAGCCAGGTGGGCCAGGGCGACCAGGGGCGGCAGCAGCGGCGGTAGCGGTGCCCCTGCATCGAGGACCTGCGGGTCCAGGGCCTGCCACCCCACCGCCTCAGCCAGCCCAAACCCCAGGGCCTGGGTGCGCCGCAGGCTGGCCAGGGCAGCACCGGTGCCCAGGGCCGTACCCAGGTCGCGCGCCAAGGCGCGGATGTAGGTGCCTGCCGAGCAGCGCACCTCCAGTTCCAGCTGCCCCCGGGCCTGGTCGTAGGCCAGCAGCGTCAACCGGTGAACCGTGACCGTGCGGGCGCTCAGGCTGACCGTTTCACCGCGGCGGGCCCGCTGATAGGCACGCACCCCGTCGACATGCACCGCCGAGATCTGAGGCGGCACCTGGTTGATGCTGCCGCGAAAGGCCGCCAGGGCCGCCTCCACGCGATGACGATCGAGGTCTGCCGGCAGCGGAGTGTGCACCAGCACCTCGCCCTCGAGGTCGTCGGTGCTGGTGCTCAGCCCCAGCTGAACCATCCCGCGGTAGGTCTTGTCGCCGTCCAGATAGGGCAACAGGCGGGTTGCTGCTCCCAGGGCGATCGGCAAGACGCCGGTCACTGCCGGATCGAGGGTGCCGCCATGGCCCACCCGTTTGAGCCCATAGGCCCGCCGCACCCGGCTCACGCAGCTGTGGGAGCTGAGTCCCGCCGGTTTGTCGAGCACCAGAAAGCCAACTGGTGACGGGTTGTGCTCTTCGCGGTGGCGCATGGGCAAGGACCTCGGCAGCCTGAGTGGAGTGTCTCCCATGGCCGGTGCCGCATGACCCTGCAGCAACGCCGCGACCTGGCTTTTCTGGTGCTGGCGGGGCTGTTTCTGGGCACCATGGCGATGCTCAACATCCTGGGGCTCACCCGCTTTCTGCAGCTGGGCAGCATCGGCCCCTGGCCGATCGTCGTGGCCGTCGGTGCCCTGCCCTACCCGCTGACCTTCTTATGCACCGATCTGATCAGCGAGATCTGGGGCGAAGACAAGGCCTCCCAGCTGGTCTGGGTGGGGTTGCTGCTCAATGGCTGGATCGTGCTGATTCTGTGGCTGGGGGGCGTGCTGCCCGGGGTGGCCGGTGCTCCGGCCGATGCCACCTTCTTCGAGATGCGGCGGCTGGCCTTTGGTGCCGTCGGTGCGTCGATGGCGGCCTATCTGGCGGCCCAGTTCACCGATGTGCGGCTGTTCCATTTCTGGAAGCGCTTCAGCGGCGGCAAGGCCCTGTGGCTGCGCAACAACGGGTCCACCCTGGTCAGCCAGCTGGTTGACACCAGCGCCGTGGTGCTGATCAGCCACTACGGCGCCCATGTGCTCCCCGTGCGGCCCGAGCTGCCGGTGGCGCCGCAGCTGGCGAGCTTCATCGCCAGCGGCTACCTGTTCAAGGCCCTGGCTGCCCTGGCCGACACCTTGCCCTTCTATGGCCTGACCGCCTGGTTGCGGCGCTGGCTGGAGGTGCCCGGTGAGGGGGCCGAGCTGGGCTGATCCGGGCACTGCGTAGGTTGGCGCCATCAGCACGCCAGCCCGTGGTCAGCAGCAGCTCCAGCTCTCCCGGCAGCCCGGCCGCGTCGGGAAACGATGTGGCCATCGCGCGTTTCCTGGCCGATGGCTTTGATCTGCGCGCCCAGCTGGCGGGCTATCTGCAGCTCAGCCTCGCCGAGCTGGAGCAGCGTCTGCCCCGCAGCACCGCCGACCTGGCGGCCCTGCATCCAGGGGCCTTTGACCCTGACCAGGCCGGGCAGTTCTACGAAGACACGGTCGGCACGGGACACCTGCTGGAGCTGGCGGCCTGGCACCTGGGCAGCGCCGACTACATCGCCGACACCCTGCAGCTGCAGCAGCAGTTTGCCCGGGGCCAGGTGCTCGATTTCGGCGGCGGCATCGGCAGCCACGCCCTCGCGGCTGCGGGGCTCGAGGCGGTTGAAGCGGTCTGGTATGTGGATCTCAATCCCCACAACAGGGCCTTTGTGGCGGCCAGGGCTGCCCAGCTGGGCTTGGCTGGACGCATCCACTGTTGCCGTGATCTTGCGGATCCGGCCCTGCCGCAGCGCTTCGACACCATCGTGTGCCTCGATGTGCTCGAACATCTGGCCGACCCGGCGGCCCAGCTCGAGCTGTTTGCAGAGCGCATGGGCTCAGGCGCCACTGCCTTGCTCAACTGGTATTTCTTCAAGGGGCACAACGGCGAGTACCCCTTTCACTTTGATGAGCCGGCGCTGGTTGAGCGCTTCTTCCGCACGCTGCAGAGCCGCTTTCTTGAGGTGTTTCACCCCTGGTTGATCACCACCCGGGCCTACCGGTTGATGGACTGAGAACCCAGGCTGGGTTCAGCCCGTTCGTCAGATCGGTCTGGCACAAAAAAACCGGTGCCCGAGGCACCGGTCTGGCTGAAGGCTTTCGGAGACCGAGGCAGGCGATCAGGCCGCGGCGATGTTGATGCGCTTTCGGCTGCGCAGGCCGCGCTTGATGGTGTCGAAGCTCACGACGCCATCCACCAGAGCAAACAGGGTGTCGTCGGAACCGCGGCCCACATTGACCCCAGGCAGCACCGAGGTGCCGCGCTGACGAATCAGGATCGAGCCGGCGCTGACGGCTTCACCGCCGTAACGCTTGACGCCGAGGCGCTTGGCGTTGGAATCGCGGCCATTGCGGGTTGAGCCTGTGCCTTTCTTGTGGGCCATGGGGAGTCAGGGTGGGAAGTTCAGAGATCGATGACGACAGAAGGATGTGCCGGCGGGCTCAGCTGAAGCTCTTGCTGCCCATGGCAATGGATTCAACCATGACCCGGGTGAGCTCCTGGCGGTGACCGTTCTTGCGGCGTGTCTTCTTCTTGGGCCGCATCTTGTAGACGATCACCTTGGGTCCCCTGCGGTGTTCGAGGACCTTGAGAGTGACCTTGGCGCCGGCCACATAGGGCTGGCCGAGGTTGGTGGCACTGCCGTCGTTGAGCAGCAGAACCTTGTCGAGGGAGACGGTCTCCCCGACATCGGCCGTCAGGCGATCGAGGTCGTAGTAGCGGTTTGGCTGCAGCCAGAACTGTTGCCCCGAGGCTTCGACGATGGCGTAGGCACTGGCCGCAGCGCTGTCACTGACAGCCGCCTTGGTGCTGGATGCAGCCTTCTCGCCAGAAGCTGCCTTCTTGCTGGCGGCAGCAGCTGGAGTACTGGAGGCAGCTGCAGGGGCGGAGCTTGCCTCTTTGGCGGTGTCTGAACTCATGGCGGTCGCAGGACGCGGCCAGGCTGGAAGCCCGGGGAACCGTGCGGGCCCAGGTGGCTCGCACGATCTCAGGCTCCGATTGGGCCTGGCTCGCGCAATCGGAAGACAAACAACAATCTTCGGGGTTTGCCTTTCCTTTCGTCAACATTTGGAGGCGGATCTCTGGCAGGTTGTCTTGCCCGATGCAGGAGCCCCAGCTCACCATCGCTTCCCTGGTGCTCGATTCACGGCTCCAGAAGGCCTGTGCTCTCTGGCTCAAGGGTGGGCGCTATCGCCTGCTCCCCCCACCCTCTGAACTCAGCAGCCAGAACCCGGATTCGACCGGACTCGAGCAGCTGCTGGTCGATGCCGATGCCGTTCTGATCGAACAGGGCATGCTGGATCTGGGGCGTCTTCGCCGGCTCAACGAGCGCGGCCTGCGCCTGCCCGCAGTGGTGATCGGTGCTGTCAGCGGTCGCATCGAATATCACGAGGGCGAGGTGCATCTGCCCCCTGATCAGCTCGAGCAGCTCCCCTACAGCCTCGATGCCGCCTTCGCCAGGGTGCTCAGTCAGGAGCTCAAGGGGGTCGAGGGGAGCGCGGCCGCACCCGGTGCCGACGGGGAGCTTTCAGAAGGCTGGAAGCTCGGTAACCGGCTCAAGGAGCGTCTGGGCCTGCTGGGGGTCTTCTACAAGCGCGACCCCGATCGCTTTCTGCGCCGACTCGGTGATGCCGAACGGCATGAACTGCTCGAGTCGCTGGAGCGGACCTACCGCGACCTGCTGCTGAGCTACTTCCGCGATCCAGCTGCCGCCAACCAAGCGCTGGAGAGCTTTGTCAACACGGCCTTCTTCAGCGATCTGCCGATCACCAATACGGTGGAAATCCACATGAATCTGATTGACGAGTTCTCCAAACAGCTCAAGCTGGAGGGGCACCGTGTCGATTTTCTGCAGGACTACCGCCTCGCCTTGCTCGACGTGATGGCCCATCTCTGTGAGATGTACCGGCGCTCCATTCCGGCCGACGCCCCCATCACCCTGCAGGCCGTCAGCGGATCCGAGGCAACCACCTGAGTCCTGAACGCCATGAGCCTTCGCAAGACCTACATCCTCAAGCTCTACGTCGCCGGCAACACGCCCAACTCGATGCGGGCGCTCAAGACCTTGCGCAACATTCTCGACACCGAGTTCCGTGGGGTCTACGCCCTCAAGGTGATCGATGTCCTGAAGAACCCCCAGCTCGCCGAGGAGGACAAGATCCTGGCCACCCCGACCCTGGCCAAGATTCTGCCGCCGCCGGTGCGGCGCATCATCGGTGACCTGTCCGATCGGGAACGGGTGCTGATCGGGCTGGATCTGCTCTACGAGGAGCTCACCGAGGAGGAGTTGGCTGCCGACCCCCTGGCGGATCCGGCGGCCCAGGCCTCGCCTGATTCCTGAGCCTCGCCCTGATCGGACGGTTCTCTCGCTTCATTGATTCCCCACGGCCCCAAGGCAGCAGTCATGACAACGCAGGATCCACTTCCAACCCCCTCACCGCTGCTGCAGGTGCAGAAGCTGCCAACGGCGATCGAGGGCTTTGATGACATCTGCCATGGCGGGCTGCCGATCGGTCGTTCGACCCTGATCAGCGGCACCTCGGGCACCGGCAAGACGGTCTTCTCGCTCAACTTCCTGTACAACGGCATCCACCAGTTCAACGAGCCGGGCATCTTCGTCACCTTCGAAGAGTCGCCCCTCGACATCCTGCGCAACGCCGCCAGCTTCGGCTGGAACCTGCAGGAGATGGTGGAGCAGGACAAGCTGTTCCTGCTCGATGCCTCCCCTGACCCGGAGGGGCAGGACGTGGCCGGCAGCTTTGACCTCTCGGGTCTGATCGAGCGGATCAACTAC
>RGUW01000081.1 GCA_010027605.1 Synechococcaceae bacterium WB9_2_112
GGCCAATGAGTCCAGTATTTAGTCCAATTTTTCCGTGGTTCACCCACAAAAGCTGCTAGAACAAAGCAGTTCAGCTTGGTAGCGCACCACTTTGGGGTAGTGGGGGTCGTGGGTTCAAATCCCGCCGCTCCGATTTCAATCAGGGCCTGAAACTCCAGCCACAGAGCCGCTTCTCACGGGAAGCGGCTTTTTTTTGGCGCCGCACCAGCCCGTTGTTGATCCGTCTCGGACATGTTCCAGTCCAGTCCAGTCTCGGCACGTTTGCTCGCCCATCTGGGGATCCCAGGGTTGCGGCTGAGCACCTGTGATTATCAGGCGATCCGTAGGGCAGAGTTGTGCTCATTTCAGCCTGTGGGCTCAGATGCCTTACGGACCTCCACGAAAGCCTAGGCAGGTCTCCATGATGAATACTCTCAGCTCACAGTGGCGCTCCACATTGAATCGCCAGCAACTAGTTCATTGGTTTGATTTTTGACTTCAGAATGTAGGCTTTCATTTCACCTTTTCCTTTAATGGTAATCATGCCCCTTTCCTCAAAGACATAATCGTATTTGAGCAGTTGATACGTGGATTCCGAGACTTGAATTGATCCGTTCACTGCATGGGACTCCATGCGCGATGCCACGTTGACGGTATCGCCCCAAAGGTCATAAACAAACTTTTTCTTGCCGATCACGCCAGCAACGACTGGACCGGAATTGATGCCGATCCGAATGTCCAATTCAATGTTGAGATCAGCTCCAACATTTCGGATTACCTCCTGCATTGCAAGGGCCATGTCGGCGATGCGCTCAGCATGATCTGGGCATGATTCTGGTAGGCCGCTGGCAACCATATAACAGTCGCCAATGGTTTTGATCTTTTCCAAGCCGTAATTCGCGCTTAAATCATCAAACTTGCAAAAAATACTATTTAATATTTCAACCAGTTCCGCGGGCCGTACAAGTTCCGATAGGGGTGTAAAGTTTACGATATCAGCAAACAATATACTCACTCCTGCAAAGGCGTCTGAAATATTTTTTTCGCCCCCCTCAAGCCGTTCGACAATGGGTTTGGGCAGGATGTTCAAAAGCAGATTGTTCGATTTTTCTTGTTCTGCACTCAGCGATTCGTTTGCCTCTGAAAGCTCTTTCGTCCGAATCCTTACCTTCTGTTCTAGCTCGATTGAAACCTTTTTAAGTCTATTGAAAACAATCCAAACCCCAATCCCTGCCAGCCCAAATAGGCCCGAAATCATTGCTACGCCAGAAAGGATGCCTTTTCTGTTTTGTTGGACTAAAAAGTCAATTGAAGATGAGATTTCCAGGCCGCCGCGTACGTCACCGACTTTCCAGTCTCGTTTGGTGCTTTGAGGATGTGAATTGTGGCAGGCAACGCAACTGGACTTCATGATTTCGGCTTGCGCATACCGAAAGACTTTTTTGCCATTAACATTCATGATCCGGGTGTAAGGCTGATCAGGATTTTTTGCTAAATACGCTAATGCTTCGCGTTCAAATGGATCGCGTGGATTGGGCGCTTTTCTAAAAGCAAAGGGGTAGTCGCTGAAGAGCTTGACAGAGACGCCACGATTATCTTTGCTGATACGCTCAGATAATTCGATCAAAAATGTTGCTGGAAATGGGATCGTCTTGGTCTGCTCAAAGTGATTGTAATTGATATTGATCGATTCCTCGTTTTTTAGTTTGTCAACGACTGCCTCATTGTAGAGTGTGCGTGCGTGCTGCAGGGCGTCTGCGTATAGCAATGAGCTTTGCAGCGCTTGTGTATTGATGAGTTCGGACGACAAATTAATCATATCAATCGTGGCGATGCTGACCCCTGTGAAAAGCAGTAGGATCAGGGATGCGATGGTTCGCTTTTTAAAGAAGTCAACCGCCTTCGTGAAGGACAGGCTGCTGAATTTTTTGATTTTTGAGGTGATCATTGCAGCCGGATCCGGTTCACGCTTGGTGATCGCATTAGGACTCAAGCCAAGTTTCTGTTGTTATGGTCTGAGCTGGGCATTTGATTGTTCAAATTTGATGAAAATTTGAACTGCTTGAGCGGGTCTCATGATTGTTTGGTTTTGGTGTTCAGCCGCGATCCTTGCTATCCCAGTCGCGTCACCACTCCGTAGCTGCGCAGCCAGCGGTTCACCCGGGGGCGCAGGGGTGAGGGCACTTCATGCAGCAGCAGGCCAAGCTCTTCGGCAGCCAGACGATGCAGGGTGCGCACATCGACGTGCCAGAGGCACTCGGCTTCACGGATCAGCCGTGCCCAGGTGCGTGCTGCCTGCCAACGCTGAAGTCGCTGACGCGGCTCCACCGGCTGCCGGTGGAGCGCTCGTCTGACCATCGCCACCCCCCGCTACACCCTTCAGCTTGACCACGGATTGCCGAATTGGGAGCACAGGGACGCTCAGGCGGCGACTGGCAGCTCCTCCACGGCCTGCACTGGAAAGGGCAAGGCCTGGGCTTCTCGCTGGCTGAGGCGTTTGCTCCAGGCCCCCTGCACCGGATCGTTCCAGCGGAAGCCCGCATCCTTGGCGCGGTGCCGCTCGGCGTAGCTGAGTTGGGCGCGAAACAGGCTGCGCGGTTCGAGGGCCAGCAGCAGGAGCGTTTCGAGATCGTCGCAGCGCTCCAGCACCTGGGCCAGGTAGATGCAGTCGGTCAGGGCCCGGTGGGCGGCCCAGACCGGAACGCCATAGGCCAGGGCCAGATCCCGCACCGAGGGGCTGGCCTTGAGCTGACGATCGGCTGGCCAGCGGATGTCATCCATCGAGCAGATCCAGGGTTTGTCGATCGGCGGCAACGCAGCAGTGGCGACCCCAAACCACTGGCGGTCAAAGGCGGCGTTGTGGGCCAGCAGCGCATCGCACTGGCTCACCATGGCGGCAAAGTAGGCCAGAGCCGCCGCCCGTGGTTGCTCCAATCGGGTCACCGCAGCCGGGATGCGGTTGATCGCCTCGGCGGGATTCTCCCGGCAGGGCAGCAGAAATGAAAGCTGGCTGAGCACAGCCCGCTGAGGCACTGCAAACAGGATCGCTCCCACCTCGATGCAGGTGCCTTCAGGCGGAGCGAGCGCCGTGGTTTCGGTGTCGAGGATCAGCAGCGTGCGCGGCCCGGATTCCGCCGGGCCTGCCGCTGCCGCGTCAGGCTCAATGCTCTGGGCCGGTTGCTCTTCGGGGAGCGAACGCTCGTCACGCACAGCCGGGTTGGCCGCATGGGCCAGCAGACCCAGCAGATCGCTCTGCTGCCAGTGGTTGGTTGGTTCGCTCATGCCGCACCGCCGCCGGGCTCGCCCCATCGTCTCAGCCCTGTCTAGGGTGGCAGCCCTGATGCATTGACCATGGCCCTCGCTGTCGGAGATCGGGCCCCACAGGTGGTCTGCCAAGACCAGGAGGGCATTGAACGTCGCAGCGACCAGCTGGACGGCCAGTGGCTGGTGCTGTTCTTCTATCCCAAGGACGACACCCCGGGCTGCACCGCCGAGGTCTGTGCCTTTCGCGATGGCTGGGCCGAGTTTCAGGCTCTTGGGGCCGAAGTGTGGGGTGTGAGCGGCGACGATGCCGCCAGCCATCAGCGCTTTTCGGGGCGCCATGGCCTGCCCTTCCCGCTGCTGGTCGACCGCAACAATGCCCTGCGCAAGGCCTTTGGCGTGCCCTCGGTGCTGGGGCTGCTGCCCGGTCGGGTCACCTACCTGATCGATCCGGCGGGCGTGGTGCGTCACATCACCAACAACCTGCTCGATGGTGCCCTGCATCGCCGCGAGGCCCTGGCAGCTCTCAGGCGCCTGCAGGCTGCGGCCACCGGCAGCTGAGCCATGCCGCGCTGGATCCGCAGCGGAGAGCTGTGGCAGCTGGCTCCGTCAACCCCGCCGCCGCGGGCCGGCGAGCCGTCACCTTCAAACGCACGCGCACTGCTCGAGTTCATCGGCGGCAGTTATCTGGCGGCGAGCCCCCAGCTCAGTTATCGGCGGCTGCTCGAGGCTCTGGCCGGCCTGGGATGGTGGATTCACGCCTGGAGTTACGTCCCCGGTTTTGACCATCAGCAGCAGGCCAACCAGGCCTGGCGCGGCTTCCGAGCCCTGCGCCAGCAGCAGGACCAGCAGCTTGGTCAGCCAGCGCTGGTGCTGCGGCTGGGCCACAGCCTTGGCTGCAAGTTGCATCTGCTGGCTCCAGATGGGGGTCGGGCCAGCGCCCTGGTCGCCCTGAGCTTCAACAACTTCTCAGCCGAGCGCTCGGTCCCCCTGCTGGCGGAGATGGGCCAGCAATTTGGCTTTCGCAGTGAATTCAGCCCTTCGCCGGCTGCCACCTTGCTGCAGGTGCAGCAGGCCTACCTCCAGCCCCGCAACCTGCTGGTGCGGTTTGATGCCGATCGCATCGACCAGAGCGCCCGACTGCTCGACAGCCTGCGTGGCAGGGCCAATGATCAGTCGCAACTGGTGGAACTGCCCGGAGACCATCTCAGCCCGGCCAGTGGCGGCCTGCGGCGTCAGCTGCTGGGCCGCTGGGCCGATGATCCGGCTCGCAGTCAGCGGATCACCGACCTGGCCGGGCTGATCAACCGCTGGGCGCGGCGCGGGTGATGGGCTCGGTCCGTCTGACCCGTGACGGATCAAAGCCGTAGAACTCGAGCGTGGCGGTGGTGATGCCGCCGCGCTTCACCTGCACCTGGCCCAGGGGGGTGAGCGGGCCGAAGTGCCAGGGCTGGTCGCTGCCGGCCTTGGCCAGGGCGGCGATCGGTGTGTAGTCGCCCACCACCGCAAACAGCACGCCCCGCCGAGCCCCTGGATCGAGGCGACCGCGCCACTGGTCGAAGCCGCGGCAGTCGTTCGCAAAGCAGCTGAAGCGGGCCTGGGTGGTTCCCTGCAGGGCCAGAGCCAGGAACCCCGGCAGTTCGTAGCGGTTGGAGCCGATCACCTGGGCCTGGGTCAGGGCCTTCCAGATCGCCGGATGTTGCCTGAGGGTGCGGCGCAGCTGCTCGGGATCGAGCAACTGGCCCGAGGTGTCGACGGCGGTTGGCACCACGGCAGCGGCGATGCCCCAGCGCACGTGGGCGGCGGCGATCAGGCTCAGCAGCACAACAGCGGCGGCGCTCAGCAGAGCGAGCAGTTGCAGCCACAGGTGTCGCCACACCCCAGGTCGGGCCAGCACCGCCGCGGCCAGGGGCAGCAGCAGCCACCAGGCCGGGACCAACCAGCTCGAGAGCACCTGCATGCGGCCCGAGAGCACCAGAAACAGCACCAGCTGCGGAATGGCCAGCAGCCGCAGCAGCCAGGTGCCTTCCCGGGCCTGTTCGCTGGTGGCCGGGGCCGGCCGCAGCAGGGCCAGCAGCAGCAGCACGCCGATGCTGGGGAACAGCAGGGCCAGCTGACTGAGCAGAAACAGCGGTGGCCCCTCCCAGCGGAATCCCGCTGCCGCGGTGGTGCGGCCGCTGTGGAAGGCGAATGACAGCCAGCCGTTGTGCAGATTCCACAGCCACAACGGCCAGCTGGTCGCCAACCATCCGGCCAGCACCAGGGCCGTGTCGCCGACACGCAGACGCCGCTGCTGCACCGTGTCGACCAGGCGGGCTGCCACCAGGGTCAGGATCAGCAGAAGGGCGTGATATTTGCAGAGGCTCAGCAACCCCAGGATCAGGCCGAACTGAAGCGACTCGCGGGGGCTGCGCCGCGCATTGAGCGGGTGGCGCGACAGCCACCACAGCAGCAGGCTGAGCAGCAGCACCAGGGGGCTGTCGGGCAGCAGCAGCAGGCCCCCGCAGGCAAACAACAGCGGTGAAAGGCTGGTCAGCGCGGCGCTCAGCAGGGCAGCGCGGCGGCCGAACCACTGGCGTGTGGCTTCGGCCAGCAGCAGCTGGGCCAGGCAGTAGCTCAGCAGCCCTGGCAGCCTCAGAGACAGCGCGGGGTACGCGGGCATGAGCCGCCCGATGGCCTCACCGGCTGCCGCCCACAGTCCGACCGCCAGGGGATGGTCGAAGTAGCTCAGGGCCAGATTCTGGCCGTAGAAGAAGTAATAGCTCTCGTCGTAGCCCGGCGGCAGGATCACGGCGAGGGCCAGGCGCAGCGCCAGGCCCAGGCCCACGATGGTCAGCAGGATCCTTCGATCGCTTGAGTGCATCAGCCCCGTCTCACTGGCGCAGGGCGTCGAGCACCGAGCGATCCTCCAGGGTGCTGGTGTCGCCGCTCACGGCCTCACCGGCCGCCAGGGCCCGCAGAATGCGCCGCATGATCTTGCCGCTGCGGGTCTTGGGCAGGGCATCGCTGAAGCGGATCTCGTCGGGCCGGGCGATCGGACCGATCTCCTTGCCCACATGCCCGCGCAGGTCCTTGACCAACGCGTCGTCGCCCGTGCGACCGGTTTCCAGCGTCACGAAGGCGACGATGCCTTCGCCCTTGAGCTCGTCGGGTCGGCCCACCACGGCGGCCTCGGCCACGGCCGGATGGCTCACCAGGGCGCTCTCGATCTCCATGGTGCCGAGGCGATGCCCCGAGACGTTGATCACGTCATCGACGCGGCCCATGACCCAGAAGTAGCCATCACTGTCGCGGCGTGCGCCGTCGCCGGCGAAATAAAGGTGTGAGCCATCGGCGGGACGCACCTCCTCCCAGTAGCTCTGTTTGAAGCGCTCGGGATCGCCGTGAACCGTGCGCATCATGCCGGGCCAGGGCCGGCGCACCGCCAGGTAGCCGCCCTGATCGGGCCCCTGGGAATTGCCGGCCTTGTCGACGATGTCGGCGGCGATGCCGGGCAACGGCAGGGTGCACGAGCCCGGCTTGGTGGGGGTGGCACCCGGCAGGGGGCTGATCATCACGCCACCGGTCTCGGTCTGCCACCAGGTGTCGACGATGGGGCAGCGATCGCCTCCGATCACATCGCGATACCACATCCAGGCCTCGGGATTGATCGGCTCTCCGACGGTGCCGAGAATCCGCAGACTGCTCATGTCGTACTGATCGGGCACCGCGCGGCCGCTCTTCATGAAGGCCCGGATGGCGGTTGGGGCCGTGTAGAAGATCGTGCAGTGGTGCTTCTGGATCACCTCCCAGAAGGCGCCGGGTTTGCTGGGCCGCGGCGCCCCCTCGTACATGACCGTGGTGGCACCGTTTGAGAGCGGTCCGTAGACGATGTAGCTGTGGCCGGTGATCCAGCCCACATCGGCGGTGCACCAGTGGATGTCGTC
Organism: Synechococcaceae bacterium WB9_2_112; assembly: GCA_010027605.1. Taxonomy (GTDB): domain Bacteria; phylum Cyanobacteriota; class Cyanobacteriia; order PCC-6307; family Cyanobiaceae; genus RGUW01. The sequence continues at coordinate 7,167 of RGUW01000081.1, forward strand.
CTCACGGACGTCGAAGATCCACTGGAAGGTGAGGTGGGCCCACAGGTTGTAGCCGGCGGTGGTGTGCACCACTCCCTTGGGCTTGCCGGTGGAGCCTGAGGTGTAGAGCACAAACAGGCGGTCTTCGCTGGCCATCGGCTCGGCCGGGCACGCCGTGCTCTGAGCATCGACGAGCTCATGCCACCAGTGGTCGCGGCCGCTGGTCATGGCGCAGCCCGAACCGATGCGCCGCACCACCAGCACGTGCTCGACGCTGGGGGCGCCGCCGTTGCCCGAGAGGGCCTCGTCGACTGCGGGTTTGAGCGCCACGGGCTGGTCCTTGCGGAAGCCGCCGTCGGCGGTGATCACCGCCTTGGCCTGACCGTCGATCAGCCGGTCCCGCAGGGCGTCGGCCGAGAAGCCGCCGAACACCACCGAGTGGGGCG
>RGUW01000082.1 GCA_010027605.1 Synechococcaceae bacterium WB9_2_112
CGCTGCTGCCCATGCCCACGGCCACTGTCAAACCGAGGGCTCGCAGGGTCAGTCTCTGGCGCAGACCCCTGCTGGTGGGTTTCTGTGTGGCGCTGGGCTACGGGCTCACCCAGCGCCTGCTCGACCTGCGGCTGCCCGCTTTTGTGCAGTGGGGCCAGTCCTTCGATGTGCGCGAGATGCCGGGCTCCGGTCTCGGCAGTCTGCGGTTGCGCTTTGGCAGTGAGGCACATGATCTGAGGGGACGGCTCGACCCGCAACCCCTCGAGCAGCCCCCGGCCACGCCTGCCGCTGAAACCCAGGCATCGCCCGAGGCCCTGCCCGCTCCCGATCCGCAGGATGGGCCCGCCGCAGGGCAGCATTCACAGGGGCCGACCCAGGAGGGACCGCCGGCCCCCCAGCTGCCCCCGCCGGCCACCACCCAGCCATGAGTTCTGCCCCATCCCAGCCCCAGCTGAGCCTTCAGGCCAGGGCTCTGGTCAACAGGCTGCAGGCCCGACTGGGCAGCGGCATCGCTGATCTGGCGGCCTCCCTGCTTGCGGCTGCAGAAGCGGCGCCACTGCGTGCCAGCCGTGAATGGCAGTTGTTCTGGGAGGAGGTGGACCTGGAAGCTGAACGGTTGCGCCAGCACGACGATGGCCAGCACCACGAACAGGATGCCAATGGAACCCCGGCATCTGACCCTGCCCACGGGACGGCTCCCGCGGCGCGCGAGCCCCAGCAGTTGATCGATGGTCTGCGGGCCCGGGTGGCCGCTCTCGCACACCGGCTCGATGCTTAGGGCGCTGCGCATCTGGGCGGTGGCCCTGCAGCTGCTGCTGCGGCTGTGGTGGAACAACCAACGCTGGAGCTACTGCGGTGGTGGTGGCTTCAGCGCGGAGCGCCTGGCCCGGCGCCAGCGGCGATTGTCGCGCTGGCTCACCGCCGAGTTCCTGGCACTGGGGTCTGCCTTCATCAAGTTGGGGCAGATGCTCTCGGCAAGGCCGGATGTGTTTCCGGCCGAGGTGGTCGAGGAGCTCACCCGCCTGCAGGACCAGGTGCCGCCCGTTTCGTTTGCGGTGATCCAGGGCCTGCTCGAAGCCGAGCTGGGCGACCGTTGCGCCGAGATCATCGATCTTGAAGAGGCTCCCCTGGGTTCAGCGAGCCTGGCCCAGGTGCACCGCGCCAGCCTGCGCAGCGGCCGTCAGGTGGTGCTCAAGGTGCAGCGCCCCGGCCTCGAGGCCCTCTTCCGCCACGATCTTGAGGTGTTGCAGCAGGTGGCCGGTGCCGTGCAGCGCCATCCCCGCTGGGGCCGCGGTCGCGACTGGCTCGGCATTGCCCAGGAGTGCCGCCGGGTGCTGCTGCGTGAGCTCGACTTCCGCCTTGAGGCCGAGCATGCCGCCCGCTTCAGGCAGCAGTTTCTCGATGACCCCGGCATCCGCATTCCGGCGGTGGTGTGGGAGCTGAGCAGCCGCCGGGTGCTGTGCCTCGATTATGTGAGTGGCATCAAGATCAGTGACCGCCAGGCCCTGATCGACGCCGGCATCGATCCTGTGGCTGTGGCCGAAAAGGGTGCGGCCAGCTACCTGCAGCAGCTGGTGCGCTACGGCTTCTTCCACGCCGACCCCCACCCCGGCAACCTGGCCGTGGCCACCGATGGGGCCCTCATCTATTACGACTTCGGGATGATGGGGCAGCTGTCGAGCCGCCTGCGCTCACGCCTGGGGCGCATGGTGACCGCCGCCGCCAGTCGTGATGCGACGGCCCTGGTCAGCGAGTTGCAGCAGGCCGGTGTGCTGGCTGCGGGCATCGATCCCGGGCCCGTGCGTCGCTTGGTGCGGGTGATGCTCAACGAGGCCCTGACGCCGCCGTTTTCGGCCGACGTGCTGGGCAAGCTGTCGGGCGATCTCTATGACCTGGTCTACGGCCAGCCGTTTCGGCTGCCGCCGGATCTCATCTTTGTGATGCGGGCCCTGTCCACCTTCGAAGGGGTCGGCCGCAGCCTCGATCCCGGCTTTAGCCTGGTGGCGATCGCCAAGCCCTACCTGCTTCCCCTGATGAGCCAGAGCGGTGGTGGTGATCTCTTGAACGAACTGTCGCGTCAGGCGGCCGACCTGGGCACCCGTGCCCTGGGCCTGCCCCGCCGGCTTGAAGAGAGCCTCTCGCGCATCGAGCAGGGTGATCTGCAGGTGCAGATCCGCGCCGGCGAGACCGATCGCCTGCTGCGCCGGCTGGCCCTGAGCCAGCAGGTTGCCGGTCAGTCGGTGTTGCTGGGTGCCCTCGCCGTGGCAGCGGCCCTGTTGGCGGCCAGTGCCCGGCCCGGTCTCACGGCTGTGCCCATGGTCCTGGGGGTGCCGGTGGCCTTCAGCTGGCTCAAGCTGCAGGCCCGGCTGCGCCGCGACAGCCGGCTCGAGAAGGTTCAGGGGATTCAGTGAACGCGGCTCAGGCCTTGCCGCGCGGGCCCCGATCTTCAACGCCGGCATAGACGGCCTGGCTGCCCAGTTCGTCTTCGATGCGCAGCAGCTGGTTGTACTTGGCGACGCGCTCGCTGCGGCTCAGCGAACCCGTTTTGATCTGTCCGGCCCGGGTGGCCACCGCCAGATCGGCGATGGTGGTGTCCTCGGTTTCGCCGCTGCGGTGGCTGATCACGCTGGTGTAGCCCGCCCGACCGGCCAGGTCGATGGCCTGCAGGGTCTCGGTCAGCGAGCCGATCTGGTTGACCTTGATCAGGATCGAGTTGGCCACCCCCAGATCAATGCCCCGTTGCAGGCGGCTGCTGTTGGTGACGAACAGGTCATCGCCCACCAGTTGCACGGTGGCGCCCAGGCGCTCGGTCAGCAGCTTCCAGCCGTCCCAGTCATCTTCGGCGACGCCGTCTTCGATCGAGACGATCGGGTAGCGGCTGACCAGCTTGGCGAGTTCCTCCACCATCTCGGCGCTGCTGTAGCTGCCGCCGCCGAAGGCGTAGCGGCCGTCTGCGTAGAACTCGGTGCTGGCGACATCAAGGGCCAGCGAGATCTGGTCGCCGGGTCGGTAGCCGGCCTTCTCGATCGCCTGCACCAGGATGTCGCCGGCGGCGTCGTTGCCCAGATCGGGGGCAAAGCCACCCTCATCGCCCACGGCGGTGCTCATGCCGCGCTCGTGGAGCAGACCCTTGAGGGTGTGGAAGACCTCGGCACCCATGCGCAGCGCCTCCTTGAAGCTGCCGGCACCGTGGGGCACCACCATGAATTCCTGAAAGTCGAGGCTGTTGGCGGCGTGGGCGCCACCGTTGATGACGTTCATCAGCGGCACCGGCAGCAGGGTGGCCATGGGGCCGCCCAGGTAGCGGTACAGCGGCAGGCCCACCCCATTGGCGGCGGCGCGGGCGGTGGCCAGGCTCACGGCCAGGATCGCGTTGGCTCCCAGGGCGCTCTTGTTGTCGGAACCATCGAGCTCGGCCATGGCCGCGTCGACGGCTCCCTGGTCGAGGGCACTGAGGCCGCAGAGGGCCGGTGCGATCTTCTCCTCCACGTTGGCGACGGCCTGACTGACGCCCTTGCCGAAGTAGCGGCTGCCGCCATCACGCAGTTCGTGGGCCTCATGGGCACCGGTGCTGGCGCCGCTGGGCACGATCGCCCGTCCGCTGGCCCCGCCCTCGAGCAGCACCTCGGCTTCAATCGTTGGGGTGCCGCGGGAGTCGAGCACCTCGCGGGCCACCACGGTGTCGATCACAAGGTCGAGGGAATCGATCACGGGCCTGCAAATCGAAAGGAAAGATGAAGGGATCCTATGGGTCGCCCCCGCCCCCATCGTTGTTGCAACGAGCACCGGGTCCCCGTGTGCTTCGGCCCCTGGTCAGAATGGGGTGCCGGTGACTGGCCTGATGCGTCTGCTCCACGTGATGCTGCGGGTGGGTGAGTTGGAGCGTTCGATCGCCTTCTACACCGAGGTGCTCGGCATGACCCTGCTGCGACGCAAGGACTATCCGGGTGGGCGATTCACCAACGCCTTTCTCGGATACGGGCCCGAATCCGAGACCACCGTGCTCGAGCTCACCCACAACTGGGACACCTCCAGCTACGACCTGGGAGGCGGTTATGGGCACATCGCCCTTGGGGTCGATGACATCCAGGCCGCCTGTGATGGCATCGCTGCACGGGGCGGCAAGGTGGTGCGACCACCAGGACCGATGAAGCACAGCAGCACCGTGATCGCCTTCATTGAGGATCCCGATGGCTACAAGGTGGAGCTGATCCAGCTTCAGCCCTGCCAGCCGGCCGCCTGACGCCCATGACCCGAGCCCCTGCCCCGGCGCCGCCTTCCCTGACGGCGGATCCCGATCGCTTCAGTGAGGATGCCTGGGACCTGCTGCTGGCCGGCCAGGACCAGGCGCGCCGCTGGCGCCATGGCGCCATGGACGTGGAGCACCTGCTCCTCAGCCTGCTGCAGGACCCCCGCTTTGATCGCTGGGGGCAGCGCCTGGGACTGGAGCGGGACGCCGCGCTCGACCGGCTGGAAAGCTTTTGCGCAGCCCAGCCCACGGCCTCGGGCAGTGCCCTGTACATCGGCGATGCCCTTGAAGACCTGCTCGAGCAGGCTGACGCCTGCCGGGCGTTGCAGGGCAGTGCCCTGCTGGATGTGTCCCATCTGATCGAAGCCCTGGCCACCGAGCCGCGCATCGGCATCGCACTGCTGGGTCCGGCGCCGGAGGCACCGTCTCCGACCAGCCGGTCCGCCCCTGCCCCGGAGCAGCAGCCAGCGGTGCCCGTCGCTGCCGGCGAACCCACGGCTCTTGAGCGCTACGGCCGTGAGCTCACCGCGGCCGCCCGGCGCGGCGAGCTCGATCCGGTGATCGGTCGCGATGGTGAGATCCGTCGCCTGATCCAGGTGCTGTCGCGCCGCAGCAAGAACAATCCTGTCCTGATCGGCGAGCCCGGCGTGGGCAAGACGGCCGTGGCCGAGCTGCTGGCCCAGCGCATCGCCAGCGGCGAGGTGCCCGAATCGCTGCAGGGACTGCGACTGGTGGCCCTCGACCTCGGCGCCCTGATCGCCGGCGCCAAATTTCGCGGTCAGTTTGAAGAGCGCCTGCGCACCGTGCTCGAGGAGGTACGCCAGGATCCACAGGGTGTGGTGCTGTTCATCGATGAACTGCACACCGTGGTGAGCAGCGACCGGGCCAGCACCGACGCTGGCAGCATCCTCAAGCCGGCCCTGGCCCGTGGCGAGCTGCGCTGCATCGGCGCCACCACCCCCGAGGACTACCGGCGCAGCATTGCCAAGGACCCGGCCCTTGAGCGGCGCTTTCAGCAGGTGCTGGTGCGCGAGCCGGGTCTCGACACCAGCCTTGAGATCCTGCGTGGGCTCAAGGAGCGCTACGAGCTGCATCACGGCGTCACGATCAGCGATGGCGCCCTGCAGGCGGCCATCCGGCTGGCGTCCCGCTACATCACCGACCGCTGCCGCCCTGATTCGGCGATTGATCTGGTCGATGAGGCCGCCGCCCAGCTGCGCATGGAGGCCACCTCCAAACCCCAGATGGTGGAACAGGCCGAGGCCGAGCTGCGCCGTGTCGAGCTGGCTCTGCTGGCCGCCGAAACGGCACCGGAGGCCGAGCGGCTGACCTTGCAGCAGCAGCGCCAGCAGGCCAATGCCCGCCTGGTCGCCCTGCAGGAGCGCTGGCATCAGGAGCGCGATCGCCTGGTCGAGTGGCGTCAGCTGCTGCAGCGTGACGAGGAGCTGCGCCAGGCCATCGCCGAAGCCGAACGCGACGGTCACTACGAAGACGCGGCGCGGTTGCAGCACGACCAGCTGCAGCAGCTGCAGCAGCACCGGGAGCAGCTGGAGCAGGACCTTCAGGCTGATTCGCTGCTGCGGGAGCAGGTCGAAGCCGGCGACATCGCCGATGTGGTGGCCCGCTCCACCGGGATCCCCGTGCAGCGGCTGCTGGCCGGTGAGCGCGCCAAGCTGCTCGATCTGGAGCAGCACCTGGCCGAACGGGTGGTCGGTCAGACCGAGGCGGTCGCCGCCGTGGCTGCTGCGATCCGTCGGGCCCGTGCCGGCATGCAGTCGCCGCGCCGGCCTGTCGGCTCGTTTCTGTTCCTGGGGCCCACGGGTGTCGGCAAGACCGAACTGGCCAAGGCCCTGGCCGCGGCGCTGTTCGATGAGGAGGACGCCCTGGTGCGCTTCGACATGAGCGAATTCATGGAGCGCAATGCGGTGGCGCGGCTGGTGGGTGCCCCCCCCGGTTACGTGGGCTACGAAGAGGGTGGCCAGCTCACCGAAGCCGTACGCCGCCGCCCCTATGCGGTGCTGCTGCTTGACGAGGTGGAGAAGGCCCACCCCGAGGTGTTCAACCTGCTGCTGCAGGTGCTCGATGACGGCCGTCTCACCGATTCCCAGGGGCGCACGGTCGATTTCCGCAACACCGTGGTGATCATGACCAGCAACCTGGCCAGCCAGGCGATCCTCGATCACGCCCGCCAGGGGCAGCCCGCCGCGGCCGAGGCCGAACTGAGCGCGGCGATCGAGTCCTCGCTGGCACGGCAGTTCAGACCCGAATTTCTCAACCGTATCGATGAAGTGATCCGCTTCCGGCCGTTGACACCCCCCGACCTGCAGCGGATTGTGCGGCTGCAGCTGGCCGAGCTGGCCTCCCTGCTGGCCGAGCAACACCTCACCCTTGACGTCGATGAGGCCGTGGTCGAGGGGCTGGCCGCCGAGGGCTATGAACCCGAATACGGTGCCAGGCCCCTGCGGCGGGTGCTGCGCCGGGCCCTCGAGAACCCCCTGGCCACAGCGTTGCTCGAGGAGCGTTTCGTGGAGGCCCGCGGGGTCAGGGTCGAGCCTGGGGCCAGCCCTGGTGCTCCATTGCTGCTGCGGCCCCAGTAACGGCCGGGCGTTCATCCGGTAGGGTGTTTGTTTGCCGGTCTGCGCGCCAGCGCCGGTGCGTCAGCGCCTGTGGACACAAAAACCCCGTCAACCCAGCCCAACAACACCCAGCCCGTTTCAGACAGCCAGAGCCCGTCGGTGCCGCCATCCGACTCCCCGGTCGAGGCTGACCCGTCTGCTGAACCCTCCGGGTTCGTCCAGACCACCCTCGCCGAGCTGGGCAAAGTGGTCTGGCCCACCCGGTCCCAGCTGTTCAGCGAGTCGGTCGCGGTGATTCTGATGGTGGGTCTGTCGGCGGCAGCCATTGCGGCCGTCGATCGGTTTTACGGCTGGACCGCCATTCAGGTGTTCCGTTGAACCTCGTCAGTGAACCCCGCCAGCCCGGGTTTCCGTTGTTGTGATTTCTCTGCCCGATAGCCCTGTGACTGAGTCCCTGACTGATCTGTTGCCGCAGAGCGGTGATCCCGGCGATCTGCCTGAGGAGGCGGCCAGTGCTCTCGCTGAGCTTGGTGGCGGCGAGCCGATCGTTGCCGAAACCCCCCAGGTCGCCCGTTGGTATGCGGTGCAGGTGGCCTCCAGCTGTGAGAAGAAGGTGAAGGCCACCCTCGAGCAGCGTGCTGTCACCCTCGGCGTCGCCAACCGCATTCTTGAAATCGAGATCCCCCAGACGCCCGGGGTCAAGCTCAAGAAGGACGGCAGCCGTCAGTCGATCGAA
>RGUW01000083.1 GCA_010027605.1 Synechococcaceae bacterium WB9_2_112
ACCGTGTAGGCCTTGCCGTGGTGAATCACGAGCTTGCCGTTCACGTATTCGAAGATCGCCGAATCCCCGCTGGGGTCGGAGATGGAGAGGTGGCCTTGGGCGGGTTCCCCATCGGGCAGCACGGGGGCCACGATGCGGAACGGTTCGCGGCGCAACTGTGCCACCGCTTCCTTGACGGTGGCGTAGTTGTCGAGCACGTACTGCGCCCAGGCGGCGATGCTCAAGGTGGGCTTTCTCTCGGGGCTGCCGTAGTTGGATTCGGCCAGGTAGAGCGTGTTGGCCACCAGGCCCTTCTCATTGATGCCATCCACGGTGGCGATGTTGTACATCGACACCACCAGGCTTCCGTAGCGCGACGTCCAGCGGATCGAACCCGGCCCGGTGGCGCCATCGCGTGCCATCCCCCTCGGCATCGCCCACAGGCTGGGGCTGTTGTCGGTGTGCCAGTCCATCGAACGCCCGGCGATCACCGTTTGATCGGCGGCCGTGTAGAGCACCCGGGTGCAGGCCTGGGCCGCAGGGATCGCTGCGACAGCAAACCCGGCACAGGCGGTGGCGGCGGCGAGGCAGCGGCCAATCCAACGGGGCATGGCTGCAGGGGCGTGATGGCTGTTCCCATGCCTAGGCAGCTGGGCTGGCTTCGGCAACCCCACACGCAGGCGGTCGGAGCCGAAACCGGCAGCTTGAGCCATGGATGGTGTCATCACCGGTCTGCATCCCTAGCAGTGGTAGGGAGAGATCTTCGGCAAGGGTGAGCCCTTCGTGCAGAGCTATGGAGCTGGTGTTGATCACGCCACAGCCGAGCCACCAGCACAGACGCAGCTTCTTGTTGCTGAGGTGGCGTGGTGCAATCAGGTTGACCCACACCAACTGGCTATCAAGCACGATGGCGTAGTCGATCCAGAGCCTCGGCTCCAGAACATTGTCTTAGAAGGCGGATGCCTCCAACTCGAGGCCTCCCAGCATCTCGAACAACCAGGGCCGCCTTGGGCTGGTTATCCGGGTCGAGGTCTTGGGCTGGGACGGATCTGATTGGAAGTCAGGTATTCGCCCAAGGCATCGGTGCCCCTCGACCACGCATCAGGTCTCCGCTCCCCACAGCCGCGGCCATCCGTGCCATGGCCGTGGCCTGGCTCATCCCAGCGTGTCCACTGCGCGGTGAAGCCAGCAAGCCAACGAATAAGGCGAAATGCCTCTGTCTTGTCTTGGCCGTTGAGACTGCTGCGGGTCTACGGATGAAGCGATCCACGTCGTGAAGGAATCAACGGATCCAGCTGACTGGCCGCATGGGCCACTGGCATCATCAGCAGAATCCCCAGAGAGCACTGACACCACTGATCCAGGGTCAGTGGCGCCGTGCCGAAGAACGTGTTCATGGGCTCCCACTTGCTGAACAGCACCTGCAGGAGCAGCGCAGCACCGAGGCCGAGCAGCAGGGCTGGTGATCGCCAAAGGGCTGTGGCCAGCCTCCCCCAGGACCAGGGCAGCTGCTGGCTCACCTCGCTGAGGCTGAAGAGGTAGGAGATCCGCGATAGCACCAGTGCCTGGACGGCCATGGTGCGGGCGACAGCACGATCGCCGTAGTGGGCTTCTGCCCAGAAAAACGTTGCGAAGATCACCACCCAGCTGAAGGCCGACACGAGCAGCAGCCTCTGCACCAGCGGGCGATTGAGCAGGGGGCGATCCGGCCGCTGCGGCGGCATGGCCATCAGTCCGCTGGCCTTTGGTTCAAAGGCCAGCGGCAGCGACATGGTGAGCGAGTTCACCATGTTGAGCCAGAGCACCTGCAATGCCGTGATCGGTAGATCCAGCCCCATCAGGGCACTGATCAAGATGGTGAAGGATTCGCCCCCGTTCACCGGCAGACAGAAGGCCATGGCACGGTGGAGGTTGAGGGCGACGCCCCGCCCCTCTTCCACGGCCGCCGCGATGGCGGCGAAGTTGTCATCCGTGAGCACCATCGCGGCCGCTTCGCGGGCCACGGCCGTGCCCCCCTCCCCCATGGCAATGCCGATGTCGGCCTGGCGTAGGGCAGGGGCGTCGTTGACGCCATCGCCGGTCATGGCGACGATCTCACCACTGGCTTGAAGGCTGCACACCAGCTGCAGTTTCTGCGCGGGAGCCATGCGGGCAAACACATCGGTGTCCACCACGACATCGCTCAACGCATCGACTGGTAGTGCCTCTAGGGCTCGGCCATCGATCGAGACGGGCTCCGGTCGATGGCCGATGCCCATCTGCCGCGCGATGGCTGTGGCCGTGCGGATGTGATCGCCGGTGATCATCTTCACGGCGATGCCGGCGGCTCGACAAGCCGCCACGGCCCGGGTGGCTTCTGGCCGGGGAGGATCCGCCATCCCTTGCAGGCCAAGGAAGGTGAGATTGCTCTCGATGTGGTGGTGACCCAGGGCCGCCTGGTCGGGTTTGACCTGGCCCATGGCAAAGGCCAGCACCCGCTCCCCCTGGCCTGCCATGGTGTCCACCGCGGCCTGGATCGATACGGCATCGAGGGCTTCGCGGTCGCCGAGGCTGCCGCACTGCCACCGGCAGCGGGGCAGTACTGCCTCCAGCGAGCCTTTCACCAGAATCCGTTCACTGCCATGCAGGGTGGCCATCACCTGCAGTTCCGCCTCGAAGGGCAGGGCGTCGCGGCGGGGGTGCTCCCGGTGCGCTTCGGCATGGTTAAAACCGGCCCGCTGCGCTGCCGCCAGCAGGGCGGTTTCGGTGGGATCCCCCACCAGCCCCTCCTGGCTGCTGGGGCGTGCATCACTGCAGAGGAGCCCAGCAAGAAGAAGTTCACGCAGGGCCCTGTTGTCCTGAAGCGGGTCAGGAGTGGGACCATCGGCTGAAGCGCCATCGGGCCAGAGCTCCTCCAGCCGCAGTTGCTGTCCGGCGGCATAGAGCTCCTGCACCGCCATGCGGTTCTGGGTCAGGGTCCCGGTTTTGTCGGAGCAGATCACCGTGGCGCTGCCCAGTGCTTCCACGGCGGGCAGCTTGCGGATGATCGCGTTCCGCTGCGCCATGCGGTGCACGCCAATGGCCAGGGTGATGGTGACGATCGCGGGGAGTTCCTCCGGGATGGCACTCACCGCCAGGGCCACGGCGGCATCGAACATCTCCGCGCCACTGCGGCCTCGCGCCAGGCCCACCACAGCTGTGAAGATCGATAGGGCCAGGACGAACCTCAGGATCGTGAGGCTGAAGCGACTGAACTTGCGGGTGAGGGGGGTGCTGAGGCCAGACCCCTGCTGCAGTGAGGAGGCCAGATGGCCCAGTTCGGTGGCATCACCCGTGGCCACCACCAAACCGCGGCCCTGCCCGGTGGAGACGAAGCTCCCGGCATGGGCCATGCCGTGCCGTTCGGCCAGAGGAGTGTCTGCCGGATCTGCATCGATGCTCTTGACCACCGGCAGCGACTCGCCGGTGAGGCTGGATTCATCGAGTTGCAGGTTGCGCACCTGAAGAAGGCGCAGATCGGCGGGCACCCGATCCCCAGCGGCCAGCAGCACCACATCGCCCGGCACCAGCTGTTCGGCATCGAGGCGCTGTTGCTGTCCTTCGCGCAGCACCTCGCAGTCGGAACGGATCACCTGGGCAAGGGCGCTGATCGAGCGCTCCGCGCGGCTTTCCTGCACAAAGCCGATCACTGCGTTGATCACGGTGACGCTCCAGATCACCAAGGCTTCCCGAAGCGAGCCGGTGATGGCCTTCACGGTGCCGGTGATCAGCAGCGCATAGAGCAGAGGGGCATGAAATTGCAGCAGGAACTGAAGCCACAGGGGCCGCTGCCGCCGGCTGGTCAGCCGGTTGGCCCCGCAGTCGCGCAGACGCCGCTGAGCTTCGCTGTTGCTCAAGCCCCGTTCTGGATTCACCCTCAGCTGCTCGCGCAGCTGCTGAGCAGTGAGGCCATGAGCTGCGCTCAACAGCAGGTCCATGGGACAACGGCGTCAGGCGTGGGCTAAGGCTTGCTGAAGAGCTTGGTGCCGGCTGGCGAGGATCGTGACACCCTTGATCCTGGAGACTCCCATCCGCTCCAGACGCGACAGCGGCTGATCTGCATTGGATCAAGGTGTCAGCGTTGGGATGATGGCTCGGCTTGCCTGCGCCCAAGGCAACATTGGACGGCGGTTGGCTACTGCCCTTGTTGCCAAGGCGGAAATGAGTGACCATCCCATAAACGAGCAGTTCGAGCTCGACGCTCGCTGCGATCAGCCCTTCCTGGTGCTGACCCTGGCGGCAGGGGCGATTGCCACCCTGGGCTTGCTGGCTAATAGCAGCGCTGTGGTGATAGGGGCGATGCTGATCGCTCCCTGGATGTTGCCTCTGCGGGCGGCTGCCTTTGCGATCCTGCAGGGGCGCTTGCTGCTGGTGGGGCGGGCCCTGCTGACCCTGGTGATCGGCATCAGCTTCACGGTGGTCTTGTCGGTGCTGCTGGGTGCATCGGTGGGCCTGCCGATCCTTGGATCGGAAGTGGCGGCTCGCACCCAACCGAATCTGCTGGATCTCGGCGTGGCCCTGGTGGCTGGGGCGATCGCCGCCTACGCCTCGGTGAGCAGCAAGGCCATCAGTTCGCTCGCCGGCACTGCGATTGCTGTGGCTCTTGTGCCACCGGTGTGTGCATTCGGGCTACTGCTGGCCAATGCGCAATGGAGTGAGGCTCTCGGGGCGGCACTCCTATTTGCAGCGAACCTCCTTGGAATCCTCAGCGGAGGACTGCTCACCCTGGCGGTCTCTCAGCCGGAGCTGCGGGTGAATCTCGTGCGCAGCCGTCTTGGTCTGGTCAGTCTCCTGCTCACCGCGCTGCTGCTGATCCCACTTTCAGGCAGCTTTCTGTCTCTCATGGCCCAGGCCAGGCGTGCAGCAACCCTCGAGCAGATTCAGCAAGCAATCACGGAATCACTCAAAAATCGCACCCTCACCCTTGGTAAGGATTCCGAGCTGATCGATGTCCGGATTGACTGGAGCCAGAATCCACCTCTGATTCTCGCCGCTGTGCGGGTCACCAATCCACGCTTGCCAACAGCGCGGCAGGTGGCTGATGTGCAGGGTTACATCAATGAGCAGCAACCGATCCGTTATCGCCTGATCGTTCAACGGGTTTCTGTCGATGTGATCGGCCCCGAGACTGAGCCCAACCCACCTGAGTTGGTGCCTGAGTTGGCGCCCCAGGATCCAGTCTCTCCTGATCTGATCAACAACGCGTCCACGACCTCTGGCTGACATCAGCGCTGCGAGATCGAGTTGGACTGCAGCTCCAACCAATGGCAGGCCAGGTTGGAAAGGGAACGCCCTTCTTGATCACTGCAGCTCAGCAGTCGCTGATACAGCCGCCAAGACACCGTGATCGTGATGCGCTGCGGCTTGCGGAAGCGGATGTCACCTGAGCGACCGCTGTCTTGGCTCAGCACGACGCCCTCAGATGGATACCGGTATGGCTGCATATCTGCGCAGTTGGCTACGTCTATTCAAGTTGAGTTAGCTGTTTTTGCTGCCGAATAAGTATCCTGGTGGTTGTAGTCGCTTGCTGCCTGTGGTGGCTGAATGTTTTGCAAGCGTAAAAGCCACACCACCCACGGGGGGGCATCCATGCAAGTTCTGAATACATGGAGATGTGTAAAGAACCTGCTGCAATCTGCAGATCAATGCCTCGTTTTTTGAGCTGCCATCGCCCTTGAAGTTGGCAACCATGCCATCGCTTCCGCCATAGCCTTCGGGCAGATGCACGCAATGGCCATGGGCATCGAGCTTGCGCTCGCCTTGGGCATCCCGATCGCCTACCTGTTGATCAGCACGGCCATCCTGCGTCGAGGTGAGATCACCCTGCCGCGGACCCTACGGCAGTTCACCAGCCGCGATCCCCTCTTCTGGAACACCATGGTGGCGATCGCGATCGCCGCAGGCTTGCTCCGTTGGGCCCTGGCGCGCTGAGCCGCGATGCCGGATCTCAGTGCGCGCAGAACCTGGTTTGATCGCTTTTCCAAGCTGGCCGCGCGCCATGCCGGCCGTTCGGCGACCTTCACCCTGGCCACAGCCGTGGTGCTGCTGTGGCTGCTCACGGGCCCGCTGTTTGGCTACAGCGACACCTGGCAGCTGGCAATCAACACCGCCACCACGATCGTCACCTTTTTGATGGTGTTTTTGATCCAGCACACCCAGAACATCGATGCCCAGGCGATGCAGATCAAGATGGATGAGCTGATTCGCGCCACCAAGGGAGCCCACAACGCACTGCTGGATCTCGAGGAGATGACCGAAAAGCAGCTCGATGAGCTGCGCGATCAATACGAAGACCTGGCCCGGCAGGCGCAGAGCCAGCTGGGCGGAGAAGACGTGGACACCGGTTCTCCAGAGGTCCCCTACAGGCCCAACGGCCAAGCCCCACCACGCCTGGGTAAGATCTGACGCAAATCTGAAGCAAAACGGAAGCGTGTTGGGGGCTCTTGTGATGCGGTTCTGCGGTTGACGCCCCCTGTTTCCCTGCTCACGCCGCCAGCCCGCGTCAGCCCAGCACTCGCTTCCGATCCCTACCCCAGCAAGGCGGACTTGCTCGCGGCGCTGCCCGCCGAGCTCACGCGCCACAGCCCGATCAAGGCCTGGGGCAGCCTGGCCCTCTCGCTGGGGTTATCGGCCGTGGCCTATGGGCTGGGCACCCAGATCCCCCTTGCCCTTTGGGCCACACCCCTGTGGCTGCTCTACGGCGTCGTCACCGGCACGGTGGCGATGGGCCTGTGGGTGATCGCCCACGAATGCGGCCACAACGCCTTCCACCCCAACCGCCGGCTGGAGAGCACCGTGGGCTTCCTCCTGCACAGCCTGCTGCTGGTGCCGTACCACAGCTGGGCCCGCAGCCACGCGGTGCACCACGCCCACTGCAACCACCTGGAGGAGGGCGAAACCCACGTGCCTCCACGGGCCGAAAGCCTCTCCGGCCGCGCCACCGAAGCCCTGAGGCAGCGCCTGGGCCGGCGCCTGTTCGGCGCCTTCTCCCTGTTCAACCACTTGGTGATTGGCTGGCCGCTGTATTTGTTTGTCGGTGCCACCGGCGGTGAGGACTACGGCCGCCCCACCTCCCACTTCTGGAATGGCAAGCGCTTCGATCGGGGCCGCCGGTCGCTGTTTCCGCTGGCATTCCGCGGCCTGATGCTGCGCTCCAACCTGGGCCTGTTGGTGGTGCTGGCACTGCTGCTGACCCTGGCGGCGCAGTTCGGCCTGGCCCGGGTGCTCTGCGTGTATGGGCTTCCCTATCTGGTGGTGAACGCCTGGCTGGTGATCTACACCTGGCTGCAACACACCGATGTGGCCATTCCCCACTTCTCCACCGCCGAGTGGACGTGGGCCAAAGGTGCGCTGCAGACGGTGGATCGCCCCTATGGGCCGCTGATCAACCTGCTGCACCACGGCATCGGCTCCACCCATGTGTGCCACCACATCAACTCGCGCATCCCGCACTACAACGCCTGGCGCGGCAATGCCCTGCTTAAGCAGCGCTTCCCGGAG
>RGUW01000084.1 GCA_010027605.1 Synechococcaceae bacterium WB9_2_112
CAGGGTGGGGAAGGCCGATCCGCCCCCATCGCCCAGCTGCTGCGCCTGGGGGGCCGCAGCCTCGAAGCCAGCCGGCAGCAACTGCGCAGTGCCCGCGTTCTGGGCAAGGCCGGACTGGCGGTGGGTGGCCGTGACATCGACCGCTGGATTGCCGGCTGTGTGGCGCCGGGGCACCCCCTGTGCGGCTCGCTGCTGGCCCAGGCCGAGGAGCTCAAGTGCCAACTCAGCGGAGTCGAGCTGGCGCGCAGTGTCTGGAGCTCCGGCGCTGGCGACAGCGTCCCCTTGCAACTCTCTTCAGCTGATCTTGCCGAGCTGCTCGAGCGCCAGGGCCTGATCACCCAACTCGACGCCCTGCTCGAGGCGGTGCTCAGCCAGGGACGCCAGAACGGGATCGAAATCGAGCAGATCACCGCGGTGCTGGCGGTTGGGGGCAGCAGCCGGCTGGCCCCGGTCCAGGAATGGCTGCAGCAGCGCTTCGCCGGCCTCACCATTCACAACCAGCGGCCGGTGGAGGCCGTTGCCCTCGGGGCCCTGGCCCTCACCCCAGGCGTCCGGGTGCGCGACGTGCTGAGCCGGGGCGTCGCGCTGCGTTGCTGGGAACGACGCAGCGCCACACACCAATGGCACCCACTGTTTGTGCCCGGACAGAGCTGGCCCACCGAGCAGCCCCTGGAGCTGATGCTGTGCTGCAGCCGCGACGGCCAGGCGGCAGTGGACCTGGTGCTCGGCGAGCCCAGCGATCAGCTGCGCGCCGAGGTGGTGTTCGCAGCGGGCATGCCTCGCCTGCTGCAACGTGCTGCCGGCGCCGCCGCCGTGAACCCTTGGCCGCGGCAACCCGCACCCATCGTGCTCGATCCGCCTGGCGAGGCAGGAGTTGATCGGTTGCGACTGCTGTTCAGCGTCGATGAGGACTGCCAGCTGCAGCTGGAGGTCCATGACCTGCTGCACCCGGGCCAACCAGCGTTGCGCCAGCGGCTGGGCCCGCTGCACTGACGGACTGTCGCAGCGGAGCTTCGCTGCGATAAAACTGAGTGATCACTGATGCTTCCGCCTTGGCCCTGCGCCGGCACAGGCTGCCCCGCTTCTGGCTCGGTCTGACCCTGGGTCTTGTGGTCTGCGGGGTGAGTGCCACGTATCTGTGGGAGCGCCAACTGCCCGATCGGTTGCGCCAGGCAGCCAGGGCTGGTGATGTCGACGCCTGTCTGCGCTTCAGCGAGCAACTGGCTGCGCTGCGCTGGCTCGGGGGTGAGGTTCCTGCCGAGCAGGCCCGTTGCCGCCGTCTCAAGGCCGGTCAGCTGTGGCAGGCCCAGCAATGGGAGCGGGCCCTGCAACTGCAACTGCAAGTGGTCAACTCCACGGCCTCAACGATCAACGACCGGCTGCTGTTGCAGAGCTGGGAAGACGAACTGCAGCAGCGGGCGCTGCGGCGCTTCCATCAGGGCGATCTCAACGGCGCCCTGGCCCTGCTGGAGCCGATCGGTGAAAACCACAAACAGGGCGGCAACAGCCTCGGCGACAACCTGCGCGAGGTTTGGAACAGCAACCGTTATCAGCAGGAGCGGGCCAGCAAGCTGGCCGAGCAGCAACGCTGGTGGGAGGCGATCGATGCCCTCAACCGGATCGACCATCCCTGGTGGAAGCAGCAGAGCGTCAGCCTCCGCCGCAGGGTTGAAGAGGGCATCAACCGCCTCACCAAGGATCACCGGGATCACGACAGTCACGGCTCCCTGCCCCACACGGTTTCGCCCGAGCAGCTCGACGCCCAGGTCAGACGTCGCATCGACCAGGGCATCGACGAGTGGACTGCCTTTCAACAGGCGTGCAAGGCGCTTGGCGGCCAGATCGTCGAGGCCGGCCCCGAGACCGCCTGCCGACGCTGACCATGACAAGATTGCGGCGCAGCACATGCCGCAGGGTCATGCAGCAGGGCGACAAGGTCAAGGTCAGCAGCAACGTGGTGGTGTTTCATCACCCCCAGCACCGCGGTGAGGCCTTTGATCTGATCGGTCAGGAAGGCGAGGTGGTCACGGTCCTCAACGACTGGAAAGGCCGCTCGATCAGCCCCACCCTGCCGGTGGTGGTCGCCTTCGGCAAATGCCGTGTTCACCTGCGGTCCGACGAGCTGACAGTTCTGGCCTGACAGTTCCCGCCTGTCAGTTCTCAGTTCTCAGTTCTCGCCTGAGCGTCATCAGCCGACACGTCTCAGCTGGCAGTACTCCACTGGCTGTCCTCCGCTGTGCTGCCTTTGAGCAGGAAGACGCCTTCTTCGCCGTCGATGCCCTGCAGGCAGAGCTGAATCAACTCCTGCCGGCTGGTGGGCACAACCCGACCGCAGAAATCCGGCTGGATCGGCAACTCCCGATGGCCGCGGTCGACCATCACCAACAGCACCACCCGACGCGGTCGGCCCCAGGCCTGCAGGGCCTCAAGGGCTGCGCGAACGGTGCGGCCCGTGAAGATCACATCGTCAACCAGCACCACATGGCGGCCTTCCAGACTCACAGGCAGATCGGTGGGCTGCACCAGTCGGGTGCCAACCCGCTCCAGATCATCGCGATGGAAGGTTGGATCAAGGCTGCCGCAGTCGATCGGGTGACCGCAACGCTGCTGCAAGCGGTCGGCCAGCACCTGGGCCAATGCCACGCCGCGGGTCGGGATGCCCAGCAACACCAGCTCCCGGCTGTCGGCCAGATCTTCCAGCACCTGTGAGGCCAGGCGATCGATCGTGCGCCCCAGCTCATCTGCTGCGAGCAGCTGGCGGCGCCTACCGAGATCGGCATCCAGCGGAGTTGGCTGCATCGCCCCGGCTGTTGTCAGCGGTCTTGCCAACCCTAGGCAGTGGAAGCCCTCTGCGATCCGCAGCCCCCCGATGCGCTGCCCCGGATGTGACCAAAACCTGACGCAGCAGGACCGCCTGGGGAGCGCTAGCAGGGCAGGGGGTAGGTTGGCCTTGATGGCGATGGCGACATGCCAGATCCTTCATCGATTCCGACTTCGATGCGCGGGTGAGACAGATCGGGTGACTGCAGCTCCATCCCCCAACCACCCATCAGCAACCGGCCACCCTGCCAACGGCAGTGCGGCCACCACATTTCGTCAGGCTCCGACTGTGGCCCCGGTCGTGCTGGCCATTCTTGATGGCTGGGGCTATTCACACGCCGAGGCCCACAACGCCATCCGGGCGGCCGACACCCCGGTGATGGACGCGCTCTGGCATGCCTACCCCCACACCCTGATTGAGGCGAGTGGTGGAGCCGTGGGCCTGCCCGACGACCAGATGGGCAATTCGGAGGTCGGCCACTTAACAATCGGGTCGGGTCGCATCATTCGCCAGGAGCTGGTGCGTATTGGCCAGGCGGTCAAGGACGGTTCGCTCGCCGCCAACCCGGCCCTCAATGCTCTGGCCGACAGCCTTCTGGCTTCGGGCGGAAAGCTGCACCTGATCGGCCTGTGTTCCGACGGCGGTGTGCACAGCCACATCAACCATCTGGGCGGGCTGCTGCACTGGGCTGCCGAACGCGGACTGAGCTCGGTGTGTGTGCATGTCATCACCGACGGACGCGACACCGCCCCCAGCAGTGCCCTCCCCTTCATCGAGACCGTCGCAGCCCAGATCGAGGCCGCCGGTGTCGGCCAGATCACCACCCTGTGCGGGCGGTACTGGGCGATGGACCGCGACAACCGCTGGGAGCGCACCGAAAAGGCCTACCGGCTGCTCTGCGAACCCGGTGCGATCAGCAACGCCACTCCCGCCGAGATCCTGCAACAGTCCTATGCCGATGGAATCACCGACGAGTTTCTTGAGCCCGTGCGGCTGGCCGAGGGCCTCATCCAGGCCGGTGATGGTCTGGTCTGCTTCAACTTCAGGCCCGACCGGGTACGCCAGCTGATCCGAGCCCTGGTCCTCGATGATTTCGAGCCCTTTGCACGGGAGCGCATCAGCCCCCTCGAGGTGGTCACCTTCACCCAGTACGAAAAGGGATTGCCGGTGGCGGTGGCCTTTCCGCCCGAATCGCTCGATGGCCTGCTTGGCCAGGTGGTCTCGGAAGCCGGCCTGCGCCAGTTCCGGACTGCCGAAACCGAGAAATACCCCCATGTGACCTATTTCATGAATGGGGGCATCCCTCACCCCGGGTGAGCACCTACGACCAGGCCCCCGCCATGTCGGCCGAGCAACTCACCGACAACTGCATCGCCGCCATCAACAAGGGCATCTATGCCCTGGTGGTGATCAACTACGCCAATCCCGACATGGTCGGCCACACCGGTCAGATGGACGCCACAAAGGAGGCCATCGCCATGGTTGACCGCTGCGTGGGCCGGCTGATGGAGGCCACCAACCGCATGGGCGGCACCCTGCTGATCACCGCCGACCACGGCAATGCCGAGCTCATGGAAGGGCCCGACGGTCGCGCCTGGACAGCCCACACCACCAACCCGGTTCCAGTGATCCTGGTGGAGGGAGAGCAACGCAAAATCCCCAGTCACGGCACCGCCGTTCAGCTGCGCGAGGGGGGCGGCCTGGCCGACGTGGCACCCACTCTGCTTGAGATCCTGGGACTCGACAAACCGGCGTTGATGAGCGGTTGCAGTTTGATCAGCGCGGCCGGCAGTCCGGCCGAGCCGAGCCGCATCCCCCAGACCCTGGGCCTCTAACATCACCCCATGATCAGTTCGGTCGTGTCGTGGATCTGGATCGGCAGCGGTGTGCTGTTGATCGTTTCGGTGCTGTTGCACAGCCCCAAGGGCGACGGCATGGGCGGCCTGGCCGCCAGCGGCGGGTCGATGTTCAGCAGCGCCCGCAGCGCCGAGCAGACCCTCAACCGCATCAGCTGGACCCTGCTGGCCATCTTTCTGGCCCTGGCGGTTGTCTTGAGTGCCGGCTGGCTCAAGTGAGCCGGGGCACATGAGTCTGCATCGCCGCCCCTTGCTCTCGGGTCTTGCTGCTGCGGTGGCCAGCTTTCTTGGGCTGCCTGGAGCTGCCCAGGCTGCCTCCAAGGCCAGCGATCCGGCCTGGGACCTCAGCGATGCCGCGTGGAAGGCGCGCTTGAGCCCAGCAGCCTATGAGGTGCTGCGCCGTGAGGGCACCGAACGTCCGTTCAGCAGCCCGCTCAACAACGAGAAGCGCAGCGGCGTCTACCACTGCAGGGGCTGCGACCTGGCGCTGTTCAGCAGCAAGGCCAAATATGACAGCGGCACCGGCTGGCCCAGCTTCTGGCAGCCCCTGGCAGGTGCCCTGGGCACCACGATCGACTTCAAGTTGATCGTGCCCCGCACCGAATACCACTGCCAACGCTGCGGGGGCCACCAGGGCCATGTCTTTGGTGATGGCCCCAGGCCCACCGGCAAGCGCTACTGCAACAACGGCGTGGCGCTGGTGTTCAAGCCAGGAGCCTGACTGAGGAACCGTGAACTCTCAGAGCGTGAATTCGTTGTTGTAAGCCTCTTCACCGTGGGCGTTGATGTCGAGCCCCTGGCGCTCCTCATGGTCGCTGACCCGCAACGGCATCACCAGGGCCAGCAGCTTGAGAATCACGAACGTGCCCACCCCGACCCAGAGCAGGGTGAACCCGGCGGCCTGGAGCTGAATCACAAACTGGGCGGCATTGCCGGCCAGCAACCCATTGGCCCCAGCCGGGTTGACGGCCTTGAGGGCCAGCAGGCCGGTGAGCAGGATGCCCAGGAACCCCGCCACGCCATGCACCGGCAAGACGTCGAGGCTGTCATCGAGGCCGGAGCGGTTCTTGAGCTGCAGGGCCCAGTTGCACAACCCAGACGCCAGAAACCCGATCACCAGTGCCCCCAGGGGGCTGACAAACCCTGCAGCCGGCGTGATGGCCACCAGCCCGGCCACGGCTCCGGTGGCCACCCCCACCGCTGTGGGTTTTCCGCGCTGCAGGGTTTCGATCAGCATCCAGCCCAGGGCCGCCGCCGCACCGGCAGTGTTGGTGGTCAGGCATGCCAATGAGGCCAAGTTGCCAGCCACCAGGCCGCTTCCTCCGTTGAAGCCGAACCAGCCGAACCACAGCAGGCCGGCCCCCAGAAGGATGAAGGGCACGTTGTGCGGTGGGGCGATCTGGCCGGGGTAATGGCGCCGACGCCCCACCACCGAGGCGGTCACGGCCGCTGCCACGCCGGAGGCCATCTCCACCACCAACCCACCGGCGAAATCGAGGGCGCCAAGCCCATCAGGCCCCAGGAAGCCGCCCGGTCCCCACACCATGTGAGCCAGGGGCAGGTAGATCAGGCTGCTCCAGAGGGCCACGAACGCCAACCAGGCTCGAAAGTTCATGCGCTCCACCACCGCACCCGAGATCAGCGCCGGCGTGATGATCGCGAAGCTGAGCTGGAAGAAGGCCACCGCACCCTGACTGAGCTGTCCATCGCCATAGGGGGCTGACCAGTTGCTCAGCCCCATCCACTGCAGGCCACCGATGAACGGCGCCAGTGCCCCCTGGCCCGGCGAGAAGGCCAGGCTGAAGCCGAACAGCACCCAGAGCACGCTCACCAGTGCCATGGCGGCAAAGCTCATCACCATCGTGTTGAGCACATTGCGGCTGCGCACGAAGCCGGCATAGAAAAGTGCCAGCGCCGGCGTCATCATCAACACCAGTGCAGCGCTGATGAGCACGAATCCGTTGTTGGCACTGCGCAGAGCCGGATCAACCGTCAGCAAGAGCACCGCAACACCTCGACAGCGCTGCAAACCTGCTGAGGAACCACCCGAAATCAAGTAACAACGGCTACAAATCGTGCCGTTCTGGTAGCAACCGTGACATACGTCCGCCAGAACCGGAACGGCTGAGCGCAACCGCGCGCCAACAAAAAAGGAGGGCCGAAGCCCTCCTTGTGAGTCCTGACCTGGGAGCTAGGCCCCCTTGGTGCGCACGCTGGATTGACTCAGTAGTCGAAGTCGCCGCCGCCCATGCCGCCGCCGGCAGGAGCTGCTTCCTTCTTCTCGGGCAGATCGGCCACGATGCACTCGGTGGTGAGAACCATGCCGGCGATCGAGGCCGCGTTCTGCAGGCCGCTGCGGGTCACCTTGGCAGGGTCGACGATGCCGGCAGCCAGCATGTCGACATACTCGCCGGTGGCGGCGTTGTAACCCTCGTTGAAGGGCTTGTTCTTGACGTTCTCAGCCACCACAGCGCCGTTGGCACCGGCGTTTTCGGCGATGCGCTTGAGCGGGGCGGTGAGGGCCGAGGCCACGATCGTGGCGCCGATCAGCTCTTCGCCGTGCAGATTGGCCTTGGCCCACTCCTCGAGAGCAGGGGCCAGGTGGGCCAGGGTGGTGCCACCGCCAGGAACGATGCCCTCTTCAACGGCCGCCTTGGTGGCGTTGATGGCATCTTCGAGGCGCAGCTTCTTGTCCTTCATCTCGGTCTCGGTGGCAGCGCCCACCTTGACCACGGCCACACCGCCGCTCAGCTTGGCCAGACGCTCCTGCAGCTTCTCCTTGTCATAGGAGGA
>RGUW01000085.1 GCA_010027605.1 Synechococcaceae bacterium WB9_2_112
GGGTTGGGCGGGGGCGCCAGATCGTCAAACAGGGCCACCAGCCGTCCCGCTTCGATCGCCTCGTGCACCAGCAGACCCGGCAGGCGGGCGATGCCCAGGCCCTGCTCGGCTGCGGTGCGCAGCACCACAAAGTCATCGCTCACCAGACGACCACTGACCGGCACCTCGCTGCACCGGGCGCCGGCGCCAAACGGCCAACTGGGGCGCACCTCCATCCCCGAGCGTGTGAAGCGCAGGCAGGCGTGCGCCGTCAGGTCCCCCGGGCGCTGCGGGGTGCCATGACGGGCCAGGTAGGCGGGGCTGGCGACGACGCGATAGGTGGAGCTGCCGATCCGCCTGGCCATCAGGCTGGAATCGGGAAGCTCCCCGGCCCGGATCGCCACATCGAAGCGCTCGGCCACCAGGTCCACCGGCCGGTCAGTGAGCTGCAGCAGCACCTCCACCGCCGGAAACGCTTCCAGAAACGCAGCCAACACCGGGGCCAGAAACAGCTCGCCGATGGTCACCGACGTGGTGACCCGCAGCCTGCCACGGGGTTCACGCTGCAGCTCGGTGACGGCCTCCTGCGCGGCCTCCAGCCTGGCGATTGCCGCTTCGGCCTCTTCGGCAAACAGCAGGCCAGCGTCGGTGAGCGACAGCCTGCGGGTGGTGCGTTGCAGCAGCTGAACCCCCAGCTGAGCCTCCAGGTCGCTGACCTTGCGGCTCACGGTTGTTTTGGGCATGCCGAGCGCCTGGGCGGCGGCCCGGAAGCTGCCCGCCTGGACCACGCGCACCAGCACGAGGGCGGCATTGAGATCAAATTGGCCCATCAGAGGGACAATCTATCCCACTTTTAAGGGATTGTCCTGGGAATCGATTCATTCCAGGCTCAGGGCATGCAGCAATCCCAGAGCAGTCCCATGAGCACCCCCACACCACCGGCCGGCCCGTCGCTGGAGCACCACGAGACGTTTGTGATCGTTGCTGAAACCCTCGCCGGCTGGCGCAATCCCGCCACGCCTGAGGGCGCGGAGTTGCTGGCCCAGCACTACGCGTGGGCCCACGGTCAACATGCCAGCGGGGCCCTGCTGTTCGCCGGCCCCATCGATGTCGAGGCGCTGGCACCGGGTGCACAGACCCCGGTCGGCCAGGTGAGCGGTCTGCTGGTGGTGCGGGCCGACTCCAAAGCTGCCGCCGAGGCGATCGCCCAGAGCGATCCCTTTCACAGGCATGGCTGCCGCCACAACGCCGTGCACAGCTGGTCCATCCGCTTTGCCCAGCAGTCGATCGCCGATGCCCTGGCGGCAGCGCTGAACGCGCCCGAGGCGCCATGAACGGCCGCCGCATCGTGGCCCGCACCCGCGGACAACAGCACGGCTTCATTCGCCGCCTGGTCAGCCCCGGGGATCCGATCAGCGAGCGGATCAAGCCGTTCGTGTTTCTCGACGGCATCGCTGGGCCCGTCGCAAGCGGCACGGGGTTCGGCTGGCACCCGCATTCCGGCATTGCCACCCTCACCTACGCCCTCGATGCCGATGTGGCTTACGAGGACACCGCCGGCCAGCAGGGGGTGGTGCACGCCACGGGGCTGGAGTGGATGCGCGCCGGCGGCGGCACCTGGCACCAGGGCAGCATCCACCCCCACAGCGCAACGGTCACAGCCTTTCAACTGTGGCTGGCCCTACCGCCTGAGCTCGAAAACGGACCGGCCGAGGGGATCTACGTCGCCCCCGAGGCGGTGCCGCAGCTTGAGCCGGTGCGGCTGCTGCTGGGTCACTACGGCGAGAGCAGCAACCCGATTCCCACACCGTCTCCCCTGCTCTATCTCGATGTGGAGCTGGCCGCAGGCCAGACCTGGAGCTTTTTGCCGCCCCGTGGTCACAACGTGACCTGGATCTACGTCTACCGGGGACAGGCGCAGGTGGGGGGCGAGGCGGTGGGCGATGAGCTGGTGGTGCTTGCGCCAGGGGACGGCGCCGTCGCGATCACGGCGCTCCCACCCGCCCGCCTGCTGCTGGGCAGCGGCGTGCAGCACAACCATCCGCTGGTGCTGGGCAGCCACTCGGTGCACACCAGCCGCGAGGCTCTGGCCAGGGGCCTGCAGGGCATCGCGGCGAGCCAGCCGGCCACCTCCGCATAGGACAATCGCGCCAACGTTTCCAGGGCCCGGCAGCGGCCCACCCCGCAATGGCCCAGGTCAACGGCAACTACCTCAAGCTCAAGGCTGGCTACCTGTTTCCGGAGATCGCCCGGCGGGTCAAGGCCTTCAGCGAAGCCAACCCCGAGGCCTCCATCATTCGCCTGGGCATCGGCGATGTGACCGAGCCCCTGCCCGAGGCCTGCCGCAGCGCCATGAAGGCCGCCATCGACGAGATGGGCACCCGCGAAGGCTTCCACGGCTACGGGCCCGAGCAGGGCTATCTGTGGCTGCGCGAGGCGATCGCCCAGCACGACTTTGTGGCCCGCGGCTGCCCGATCAGCGCCGAAGAGATCTTTGTCTCCGACGGCAGCAAGTGCGACAGCGCCAACATTCTCGACATTTTGAGCGAGGGCAACCGCATCGCCGTGACCGACCCGGTCTACCCGGTGTATGTCGACAGCAACGTGATGGCGGGCCGCACCGGCGAGGCCGACGACGCGGGCCAGTATGGCGGTCTCACCTATCTGCCGATCAACGCAGACAACGGCTTCACCGCCCAGATCCCCACAGAGAAGGTCGATCTGATCTACCTCTGCTTCCCCAACAACCCCACCGGCGCCGTCGCCACCAGGGAGCAGCTCAAGGCCTGGGTCGACTACGCCCGCGCCAACGGCGCCCTGATCCTGTTTGACGCGGCCTACGAGGCGTTCATTCAGGACCCGAGCCTGCCCCACTCGATCTACGAGATCGAAGGCGCGCGGGAATGCGCGATCGAGTTTCGCTCGTTCTCCAAGAACGCCGGCTTCACCGGCACCCGCTGCGCCCTGACGGTGGTGCCCAAAGGGCTCGTGGGCACCGCGGCCAATGGCGAGCGCATCGAACTCTGGGGCCTGTGGAACCGCCGCCAGTGCACCAAATTCAACGGCGTCAGCTACATCGTGCAGCGCGGTGCCGAAGCCGTGTACAGCCCCGAGGGCCAGGCCCAGGTCAAGGCGCTGATCGCCTTCTACATGGAAAACGCCGCGATCATCCGCCGCGAGCTCAGCGCTGCCGGCCTGGCGGTCTATGGCGGTGAGCAGGCCCCCTACGTATGGATCAAGACCCCTGAGGGCATCGACTCCTGGGGCTTCTTTGATCTGCTGCTGAGCAAGGCCCACGTGGTGGGCACCCCCGGCAGCGGCTTCGGCGCCGCCGGCGAGGGCTACTTCAGGCTGTCGGCCTTCAACAGCCGCGCCAACGTGCTTGAGGCCATGCAGCGCATTCAGGGCGCTCTGGCGGGCTGATCGAGTGGCTGGAAGCTCTCCCTAAACTGGCGGGCCAGCCCATTGGTCCTGCATTGATGCCCCGATTGGTCGCTGCAGCACTCACCTTGCGCACACCGCTGAGGTCCACCCAGACCCCCGGCCGTGAGAGCAGCGGTGCCGCGGTCATGGAGAAGGCCCCCGAGCGGGTGCGCAAGCCGTCGCCCCGGTACAAGGTGCTGCTGCACAACGACCCGGTCAACTCCATGGAGTACGTGGTGGTGACCCTGCGGCAGGTGGTGCCGTCGCTGAGCGAGCAGGACGCCATCGCCGTGATGCTGGAAGCCCACAACACAGGGGTGGGCCTGGTGATCGTCTGCGATCTGGAGCCTGCCGAGTTCTACTGCGAAACCCTCAAGGCCAAGGGCCTGACCAGCACCATCGAGCCTGAGGAATGAAGCCTCGCTGGTGGGGCACGCTGCTGTATGTGCCTGTGCTGTTTGGGCTGGGCTGGTTGGCCAGCCGCCCCCTGCAGCTGCTCGCCCCTGGCTGGCGCGCCGATCAGGTGGACCTCGCCGGGCTCGCCGTCTCCTTGCTGCTGCTGCTGCTGACGCTGCCGCTGCGGTTGGAGCTGGTATGGGCTGAACACCAGCCCTGGCAACGGCTGGGGGTGTTGCCGCTGGCCTCAGGGCTGTGGTGGCGCGCCCTGATCCGGGGGATGCTCAAAGCCCTGCTGCTGCTGGGACCCCTCACCCTGCTGCTGGTGCTGCTTGGCCAGGCCCGCTGGCTTGGCGATCTGGGCGGCGGTGAGTGGCTCAATGCCCTCGCCCTGCTCCTGGGGGTGGGCTTTGCCGAAGAACTGCTGTTCCGCGGTTGGCTCTGGGGTGAGCTCGAGCTGATGCTGGGGCCCCGTCGCGCCCTGATCGCCCAGGCGGGGATCTTTGCCCTGCTGCATCCCTGGTACCGCCTACCCGGACTCGGGGCCCTGGCCCTGCTGGGCGGCCTGACCCTGCTGGGGCTGTGCCTCGCCCTGCAACGCCGCGCCGATGGCGGCCTGCTCTGGGGCGCCATCGGTCTTCACGGCGGACTGGTCGGAGGCTGGTTCGCACTCCAGAACGGCCTGATCGAAGTGTCGCCGCTGGCCCCGGCCTGGCTCGTGGGAGCAGGGGCCCCAACCCGATCGGCGGGCTGGCCGGGTGGCTTGGATTGTTGACCTTGCTGTGGATCAGACGCCGATGGCGGGAGCCTCAGCGCACAGCCGTCGCCAACGCCGCCCGACCCTGAACCGGCGCGTGCAGGGCCTGATCCAATGGGGCACAGCCATAGTCACGCTCCAGCAGCGTCATCACCGTGCGGCCAAAATCACCGGGGTCGGTGTCAAAGGCCTCAAGGCAGATGCGCCCGAAGGTGCGGCCCATGGGTTCAGGATTCCAGAGCAGCTTGCGTGCCGTCCAGGGCAACATGCTCATCGGGTTGTAACCCGGCCGAATCAGACCCTGCTCAAAGCCGTACTGTTCCAGATGGGTATGGGGTTGGAGGCCGATGAAGAAGATGGCAGGTTCCACCTTGTCGGCACCGAAGATGCGCTCCAGCTCGCGGTGATAGGCAATGGTCTGGGCGATCGTCTCGGGCCGTTCATCGATCACATTGAACGAATAATTGACCGAGACGTGCTCGTCAAAGCCTGCAGCGGCAAGCAGGCGGCAACTGTCGAGCACGGTGCGCAGGTTGTAACCCATGCGCATCTTGCGCACGAGCTCCTGTGAACCGGAGGTGATGCCGATCTCGAAATAGCTCATCCCGCTGCGCACCATGAGCTCGGCCAGTTCGGCGTCAAGGTTGTCGGCGCGGATGTAGGCGGCCCAGCGGATGTCGGTCATGCCGGCCGCAAGGATCGCCTGGAGGAGCTCCTTGGCATCATCGATGTAACGCCGTGCCGGGATGAACTGGGCGTCGGTGAACCAGAAGCCGCGCACCCCCCGGTCGTAGAGCTGGCGCATTTCGGCGACCACCTCCTCGACAGGGTTGACCCGCACCGCCTTGCCCTCGATCACGGTGTAGACGCAGTAGCAGCAGTTGTGGGGGCAGCCGCGCTTGGTCTGCACACCCACGTAGAAATCGCCCCCATCGAGGTACCAGCCCAGCTGGGGCCAGATCGCCTCGATGGCGGCATAGTCGACGGCTGTTTTTTCGAGGGGGGTGGGCTGCTCGTGAATCAAGCCCGGGCGTGGTGGCTCACCAGCCACGTAGCAGCGTTCGGACACGATCGACTCGCCGCGGATCAGCTTTTCGAGCAGGGTTTCGCCCTCGCCCACCGAGACCACCGTGCCGGCCGGCAAGCTGCGCCCCAACTGTTCGTAGAACACGCTCACGGCACCGCCGCCGAGCACCGCCCTGGCCTGGGGATGAAAGCGGCGCGCCCGACGCAGGCCGCGCCGCAGCAGCCGCAGATTGCGCCAGAGCTCGCCGTAGTGACTGGCCATGAGCTGCAGACCGCCCAGGGCACCGCGCAACCGTTTCAGGGGATTGCGGGCGTAAAACACCTCGAAGGAGTTCTGCAACGGATTGCCGCCGCGCCCATCCACAGGGGCGTAAATCTGAATGTCGCGCCACGAAAAGACCAGCAACGTGGGCCTGAACTGCTCGACCGTGGCCAGCAGCACGCGCTCCACATCGAGCAGCGGCAGGGCTGCCAGATCCAGCAGTCGCTGCTCAAGCCGGGGGAACTGTTTGTGGAGGTGGTCGGCCAGGTAGATCGGCCCCACCGGAAAGATCGGATTGCAGGGCAGACGCACCAGCAACAGCCGCTGCCGGTCGCCTTCCATCGGGGCCGTCGTCGGGGCCGTCACCGGATCGCTCTGTGCTCTGGCTTGGGCTGGGACGCTAACAAGCACGCTCAGTCAGCGGTCACCAGGCGGTGGCTCAGCCGCTCCACGGAGCGCCTGAGCCCTGCAGGCAGCCGGGGGATCCAGGCCTCGTGCACACAGAGCCGGGGCTGAAGCATCCAGCCATCGGCAGCCAGCACCTGGCGCAACTGATCGGGTCCTGGCTGCTGATGGTCTGGATTGATCACATCGCTGCTGTCGATCCCGCCCAGATCGTCAATGCCGGCTTCGAGGGCTTCGCATAAGTGCTCCAGGGGCCACAGGTTGGGTGGCAGCTGCAGATGCACCTCGGGGGGCAACAGGACGCGCGCCTCAGCGATCGTCTCGAGCAGGTCGGCGCGCTCGTCACGATTCAGGGGCATCGCCGCGCCTCCGCCTGGCCTCCAGGGCTGGAGGATCACCTCCTGCAGGTGCCCCCATTGACGCTGCAGCAGAGCCAGCACCTCCAGCGCCTCACGGCGCTGCTGGCGCGATTCACCCAGTCCGAGCAGCAGGCCTGTTGTGAACGGAATGCCCAACCGGCCGGCCTGCTCCAGCTGAGCGAGCCGCACCGCCAGAGCCTTGCTGGGGGCGTGCCGATGCGCCGCATCGTGGGCCGGTCCCAGGCCCTCCAACATCAGCCCCATCGAGGGATTGAGCCGTCCCAGGGTTGCCATCTCGTGGCGGCTCAAGGGGCCTGCGTTGGTGTGGGGCAAACGGCCGGCACGCAGGGCCAGACGGGAGAGCACCAGCAGCCTCGTCAACCAGGCCCCCCGGGAGGTCGACCCTGGCGCCACCTCACCGCTGAGCAACAGCACCTCGCTGGACCAAGGGCGGCTTTGCAGCAGGTGCAGGGCCTGCTCGTCGCTGAGCCAGTCGCGGGCAGCGGCCGTGAGCGGCAGCCGAAAACCGCAGTAATCGCAGGCGTTGAAGCAGTGTCTGGTAGGCACCAGCGTGACGCTTGGGCTCCAGGTGATCAGGCGCTGACGCACATCCGAGGCCAAGGGCTTCACAAAACGCGCAAACTTCCTTTACAGTCCTTCACGACGGTTCACCGTCCATCGGGATTCCGTCCTTCTTACCTCT
>RGUW01000086.1 GCA_010027605.1 Synechococcaceae bacterium WB9_2_112
AACGGCGCCCAGGTGTACCTGGGCAGCGCCGAGCTGGCGGCGGTGTGCGCCCAGCTGGGCCGCATCCCCTCCAAGGACGAGTACCTGGCCATCGCCGCCGAAAAGATCGACCCCTTCGGCGCCGAGCTCTACCGCTACCTGAACTTCGATCAGATCGCGGGCTTCGAAGACAGCGGCCGCGTGGTGTCCGCTGAGCAGGAGGCCCAGGTGCTGGCGGGGGTGTGAGCGGCAGGCGCCCTGTCAGCCGCGCTCAGTCTGAAATCAAGCGGGCATCCAGCCCCAGCTGCAGCGCCGCCTGCACCAACGGCTGATCCAGGCTGCAGAGGCAGGCGCCACGCCCGGCCGCAACCGCCAGGTGCAGGGCGTCTGCGGCGCGCAGGTTGGTGGTCCAGCCGCGCAGGCAGGCGTCGGCATGGCGGAAATCAACCGGCTGCAACTCCAGCATCACAAGAGCCGGCGCCAGCTCCTGCTCAAAGGTCTGCAGAACCCTGTCGGCCTGATCCCGGGTCAGGCAACCGGTGCGCACCTTCAGGCCGAGAGCGGAATGCACCTCGGTACCGGTCCAGGGGCTGATGGCCAACGGATCGGTGGCGTCCTGCAGAAAGCGGGTGGCCCTCTCGGAATACACCTCTGGCAGCAGAACCGCCAGCAACACACAGGTGTCGAGGTAGAGCATCAGTCGCGTTCGCCATCGCGCAACTGCCGCATCACCTCCACCCCAGACCGGCCCTGCCGGGGCAGGGATCCACGCAGGGCTTCCAGCCTGGGCAGCAGATCCTGCACGGGACGCTGCTGCACCAACTGGGCCACCGATCGACCCCTGCGGGTGATCACCACGCTCTCACCCGCCTCGACCGCATCGAGCAGGCTGGACAGGCGGGCCTTGGCCTCGGCAACGCTGACCTCGAGCATCTGGATGACCATCTGGATGACCAACTCTAGGGCTGGCTGAGGCGCATGGCCTGGGTCAGCGATAGGTGAGGGCTTCAGAACAGGCGTTGATCCCACACTCAGGCCGGTACCGAGATCTGCTGGAGCCCAATGAAATCACTTTCCAAAGCAGGTTCGCCGTCCTCCAGGAGCATGGAAATCACCTCCTGGAGATTGATCTGCAGCTCATCGAGGGTTTCACCCTGGCTGTGGGCGCCAGGAAAACCTGGGACGTAGCCCACCAACAACCCGGTCTCAGGGCAGCGCTCAACCACCGCTGAAAACGTGTGCATGGCTCTGCGGTCCTGACACCCATTCTGCTGCAAGCGAGATCAGCTGGTGCAACAGGGGGGAGGCAACTCCCAGCTCAGCGCTGCAGCCAAGCGGCACCGCCGCAGCCTCAACCAGGAGGCGATCGTCTGCCTGGAGTCAGGTCTTGGAGCCAACGTACCCTCCGTTGAAGAGGAGCTGGCGAGAATCAGGGCGTTGCGCGACAGCCTCGGGCCCCGCAGCTTTGATCCTGACGAGATTGATGCGTTCAAGCGCGAGGGTCGGCCTTGATCGTCGTTGACACCAACGTGCTGGCCTACCTCCTGTTGCGTGGACCCAGAACGGAGCAGGCTGAGATCCTCCGGCGGCATCACCGTCAATGGGCGGCCCCACCGCTATGGCGCAGCGAGTTTCGCAATGTCCTGACGGGTTACCTGCGGCGTGATCTCTTGCCTTTCCCCAAGGCCGTAGCGCTGATGCAGGAAGCTGAGGCGATCCTCTCGGCCCATGAAGACAAGGTCAGCAGCGAGCAAGTGCTGCAGCTGGTGAGCAGCAGTCAGTGCAGTGCCTGCGACTGTGAGTTCGTCGCTGTCGCCCAGCATCTGGGCGTACCGCTGATCACAGAAGATCGCGCCATCCTGAAGGCGTTTCCCGATGTGGCGCAATCGCTGCATCAGGCCACCTCCTGAAGAACAGCTGCCTGCGTGAGGAGCAGGGCGGGGTGGCAATGGGATTCAGTATTGCGCCAGCCGTTTGTCCCAGTCGGAGCGGTTGTCGCGCAGCTGGCGCAGCTCGTGGTGGGCAAAGCCAAAGGCCAGCTGTTCAAATGCTCTGTCTGGGTGATAGCCGAGATCGCCATGTACCCGGTATGACGATTGAAACGGCCCAGTTAATGCTGAGGCCATTGCTTGATCACATCCATGCAGGTATTGGTATCCAGGAGAAAGTGCAACATGCGATTGGCTCAGAAGGCTTCACGCTCCCTTTGCTCCTGCAAGGCTCGCTCCGCAAGGAAATCGTGACTCGCCAGAGGGCCATCGAGAAAAAAATCTGTCCCAGCTGCGCCCCAGTGGGGGCAATGATGTGGCCCTCGCCACAGGCTCGCACTTCGAACTGCTTCACGGAATCTGGAAGATGCAGATCAGCGGGGATGCGCACCGCCTTTGAGGTGAGCATTGGCGAACCGTTGTTGTACTGATCAGGGCAACACCTCCAGCTGAAGCAGCCGGGCGGCCTGGTTCAGCCGTCGGTCGTAGCAGGCAAAGGTGACAGGCTGTTCTGACGTGAGGTGCAACGTATGGGCGGCAGCCAGCTGCACACTGTCGTAAGCCCTGAGCGCGAATCCATCTGCATACCGCCCAGCCACTTCGACAAGTTGCTGGCTGACTTCGACAATGGTGAATGACGACCAGAGCCTGATCAGCCGTTGACGTGCTTGCTCGATGTCTTCAGCACTGGTTGGATCGTCTCGCTGGCGACGCGCCATCGCTGCCATGGCCTCGGCCCAGGTGATCCTGCAGGCCGCGATCAATCCAGCACGTTCGGTGGCCTGGTGGATCTGAGCGGATTCGGGCTCATCAATCAACAGCTTGACAAGGGCACTCGTATCGCAGAACAGGAGCACGCGCTCAACCCCGGTCTTCGATCACGATTTCACTGAGGAGCTTCCCTTTGCCTTTCAGCTTGATGGGTGGGGGGAAGACTGGCTTCTGCCCGCTCCAGCTGATCAGGCCAGCATCGATCGCCATCTGCAGCGGATCGGTGGACGTTGCGTCAGCTGGCTTCACAGCTGTGATGCGCGCGATGGGCTTGCGGTGCGAGGTGACTTCCACCTCCTCACCGGCCTGAACACGGGCCAGCCATTCGGAGAGGTGGGTCTTGAGATCCCGCACCGACACCTGGCTTGCGACCACATCTGCCATGACTGAGCCACCTTTGCGACCACAATAGTGGCCATCAGGGCTGCCCACAGCCGCCGAACAGCAGCGGCCCGCCTTTCCCTGTCACCCCCAGTCGCATCCCCACCAGCACTGAGCCAACGAAGTCCTGATCCCCGCCATGCGTTCGCGGTCAGGGCTGGCTACAACCGGAATACCCCAGCCAACCTCGGCATGGCCTTCTGGTGGGTCAACCACAAGCAGACCGTCCGCCAGGAAACGGAGGGTGGCTACGTGTGGTCGCCCAAGGCGAACGCCAACGGTGCACGCAATGCGAGCTACGACAACCTCACCCGCTGCCAGCCCGGTGACGTGGTGTACAGCTACGCCTACGGCCGCATTGGTTCGATCGGACTGGTGGAAACAGCGGCGATCACGGCACCCAAGCCGCCTGAGTTTGGCTCCGCTGGCGACTACTGGAGCCAGGAGGGCTGGTTGGTGCGCGTGAACTGGCAACCCTTACGTGAGCCCCTGGTGCCGCAAACCTTCTTTGCGTTGCTCCAACCCCTGCTTCCGGAGCGCCATAGCCCGATTAGCACCACCAGTGGCCGTGGAAACCAAGGTGTATATCTGGCGGCCCTCGACGAGGCTCTGGGATTGCTCTTGCTCAAGCTGATCGAAGACCACGCCGATCCAGCGGTGCACGTTCACCTGGTGGTGCTCTCGGATGAGGGCAAAGCCGCCTCAGACCTGCTCGACGACATGCAGGCTTTGCAGGGCGTGCCGATCAGCACCGAACGCGATGCACTCACCAAAGCGCGCTTAGGGCAGGGACTGTTTCGCCAGCGCGTGGCGGAGGTGGAGCCGATCTGCCGGGTCACGGGGCTGGCTCGGCAGGAGTTTCTGGTGGCGAGCCACATCAAACCATGGCGCGACTGCGACAACTGCGAGCGCCTCAGCGGCGCCAATGGCTTGTTGCTCTCACCCCACATCGACAAGCTGTTTGATCGCCACTGGATCAGCTTCGATTCAGGCGGTCAACTGATCTGGCAACACGAGGCAGCTGGAGAGGCTCTGCGCTGTTGGGGGATTCAAGGAGTGAACCTGATTCGGCCGTTCAGCAGAGAACAAGAACAGTTCCTGAGTGCCCACCGTGAAGCACTTCGGAAGTGAGTCCACGCATAGAAGCTTGTGGGGGTGCCCCGGGTTCCAGGGCACGCGGCGCCTGGAACAGCCCCGGGTCGGTGGCCGTCACGCAGTTCCACTGCAGGGTGTGCAGGTAGCTGGAGAACACCCGCGGATCGTCGAACCCCCGCTGCCCGATCGCACAGGGGCATCCACCTCCCGCTCCCAGAACACCTCCTCAACCAGGTGGTGGTGGCTGCGGCAGTGGACCACGCACCCTTTGGTGGGTGCCATTTGCATCAAGGCCGGCGTCATGGCTGACCGGCAAGAAGCTGACGCACCAGGCCGATCAGCTCCTGCTTGCTGAACCGCTCCAACGGCCGGGGCGGTGGCTCGACCCCATGCTGCTCAAGAACAGCTGCCAACGCAGGCTTCTTGAGCTTGCTGTAGCCCTTGATTCCATGCTGTTTGCAGAGCCCTTTGAGGGTGGCGACGCTCTGCTGCTGGAAGCTGCCCTTGCCGAGCAGCGCCAGCGCTGAACGGCTTGCCGCTGCCGTTGGGGTCGAGAGCTCATCAATCGCTGCATGGGTGCGCTGCAGATGCACGCCGACCCGCCGGTACACCCGCGCGTCGGTGCCGGCCAGCTCACGGTTGGTGGCCTCCAACAGATCAGCAATCGAGGTTGTGGGCTCTGCCATCCACTCAGGCCTCAGGGCCCAGCTGGTTGGCCTCGCTGGCGATCTCGACCGCCTTGGCTTTCACCGAACGCCAT
Source organism: Synechococcaceae bacterium WB9_2_112 (assembly GCA_010027605.1). Lineage (GTDB taxonomy): Bacteria > Cyanobacteriota > Cyanobacteriia > PCC-6307 > Cyanobiaceae > RGUW01. The sequence goes on from RGUW01000086.1 coordinate 4,975, forward strand.
TGCTGGCTCAACTGAACCAGCCGCTGGAACATCCGCACCAGCCAAAAGCCGCTCTGCTGCTCGCTTTCCTCAACGGCCTCAGCGATGGCATCGCCAGTGGCCTCCAGCTCACGGATCACCTCCACCAACCGGCTGTTCATGGCGTGGAGCCGCGTCTTGGCCCGGGCCTCGTTACCCAGATCGGCCTCCAACTCCTGCAGCTCGCGCTGCAGCTCGGCGATCACCACACCCCGCTTCTCGCTCTGGCTGCGATACAGACCCCTCGAGATATTGACGCTGATCAGCGCTGAGCGCATCGCGTCGTAATTGGCCCTGAGGTCATCGTCAGGCGGGTTGGCCGGGAAACGGCTAGCAGAGCTATTGGTCATGGGCTTCTTCCATACCCACAACTTGGCAGAGATTGGTGAGGTTCGTCGCTACCAAGCACAGAACCATTGCGTCAGCTGCTCTATACCCCCAAGCCCTCACAGACCGCCGCCGCGCCGCACGTCCCAGGGCCGGGGGATGCCGCCACTGACGCTCCACACCCCCAGCCGCTGCAGCCGGGCCTCGGTCTCCAGACGGCTGTAGGTCTGCCGGTCGCAACCATTGATGTATTGCCAATAGACAAAGGCCGCACCGCTGGCCACCAGGGCCTGGTTGACGTTGCGCCCCCCACGGCTCAGCTGGGCCACCAGCCGGCCGTAGCGATCGCTGGTGGTGCTGTGCACTTCCACCGCTGAGCCGAGGGGCAGCAGCGCCTGCAGCTGCGCGCGCGCCTGCTGACCCCATGGGCTCTGGGCTGTTTCAGGAGCATCAATGCAGGCCAGCCGCACGCTGCGCACCTCACCATCGAGGCGCACTCGCAGCGTGTCGCCATCGCCGATGGAGACCACCGTGGCGCTCTGCGCCAGGACCGGTGAGCCCAGCCACAGCGGCACGGTCCACACCAGCAGTCGAACCAGCCCCTGACCTGCCATGGCTGGATTCTGCGTCCTCTCCCGAAAGTGGGCTGGAGCCCGCTCGGCTGGACCCGTTGATGGGGCGGTGAAGGTCTGACTAGGGTTGTGGATGTCGGCAGGGTTTCAGGTGTCCTACAGGATTCGTCTGCTTGAAACGGAAGAGGGCTGGTCTGTCAGCTGCATCGATCTGCCCGGCTGCCACTCCCAGGGCGAAACGCGCGAAGAAGCTCTGCAGAACATCCGTGATGCCATCGGCCTCTGGCTGGAGGTTGAGGCTGAAGAAGCCGGAGTCAAACGAGTGGAAACGCTGGAGCTGGCCCTGTAGTGCCCCGTCTGCCTGGTATCAGCCAGAAACAGGCGGTGCGTGTCTTTGAGAAGCTCGGCTACCGGATCGTCAGAGAGTCGGGCCATCTGATCCTCAGCAACGGCGAGCGCCGACTGGTGATCCCTCGCCATGATCCGATCAACGCCATCACGATGGGAGCCATCGCGCGCGATGCCGGCCTCACCCCACAGCAGTTCCGGGATCTGCTCTGACACGCCGCTCCAGGAGCTGATGGCGGAACGACCGGCCATGGCTGGATTCTGCGTCCCACAGCAACCTGGGAGCAGCTGAGCTCTGACCATGTCGCGGCCGTTGTTGCTGATCGCTCTGCTGGGCTCGATCACCGCTGCCGCCGCGGCGCTGGCCCAGCAGCCGGTGCGCCCCCTGCCGAAAGTGGGCGGCTGTCCGCTCGGTTATGACAGCTCGGGTAGCTACTGCGTGCCCAGCACGAGCGGCAACACCCGCGGCGCGCTTGAAAAGACCGGCAGCAGCTGTCCGCTGGGCTTCTACTCCTCAGGGAATTACTGCCTCAGCAGCCCCAACAGCAACCGCGAGGCGATTCAGAAGACCGGCAACTCCTGCCCGCTCGGCTGGTTCAGCTCGAGCAGTTACTGCGTCAAGAACCGCTGAGCACCTGGAGCAAGAACTGGGGCTCGGGGTCCTGGCGTTCAGCGATACGGTGAAGGCCCGCCTCGCCGACACCGCTGAACCAGGAAACCCTGCTGTTTGAGCCGGCCGTGCCCGAAGCCGGGGCGCTGCGGGCGGTGCTGGCTTTTCCCAGCAGCTACAGCGTGGGCATCACCAGCCTGGGCTACCAGGTGGTCTGGGCGACCCTGGCCCGGCGCAGCGACGTCGACGTGCGACGCCTGTTCACCGACCAGGGCGATGCGCCCCATCGCAGCCTCGACCTGTTCGGCCTGTCGCTGAGCTGGGAGCTCGATGGGCCGGTACTGCTCGATCTGCTCGAGCAGCAGCGCATTCCGATCTGGGCGCTCGAGCGAGGCGACGACGACCCGATCG
>RGUW01000087.1 GCA_010027605.1 Synechococcaceae bacterium WB9_2_112
ATCTGAGACCTCTGTAACCAACGGATCAACCGCCAGAGGCTCGCCGGTGCTCATCTGAGGCAACCGCTGGACGGGTTGCAGCAGTAAGGCAACACCGGCAGGCCGACCAGGCTCTGCAGCAGTGCAGCGACAGCATCAAAAGCGATTCAGCTGCACTTTCGAATGATCACGAAGACCACACACCTTGCAAGATCGATAGGGTTCCACCACAACATTGACTCTGATCAGTTGCTGCAGATGCGCTCACTCGTGACACATCTCTGCTCAGACGGCTCGAAAGTCACTAAGCCGGTAAGGGGCCTTCCCCCACTCACCAATAACCAAAAGATCATGATGACAACGTTCACCATCCTTTCCGACACGCACACTGAAGCCATTCGTGGCGGAGATGGCTCCTGGGGTAGCACGTCCTACAGCACCATCTTTCGCTGTTTGCAACCAACGTCGTTGTCGGTGGCGGTCGCAATAGCTTCACCGGCGTGATCAATGGACAAGAGAATCTTGGCCTCCAGTCGATCACGCAACAGTCCTGACCCATCTCTTCAGCACTGGGGAGGGGTGACCCTCCCTTTCATTCAATAGTCATTCAATGCAAGGTCACCACGATCGGATTCGACCGCTCTCGAGCAAACCAATCTGCGGCGGTCATGCCGACCACGACCGAAAACCGTTGATCGAGACTGGCGTTGTGCTGAACGGGGCCATGGGTGCCGCCGCGACGTGCAGCAGCTGCAGGCGACAGGCCACGCAACCGTGATGTCCGCTCCCTGGCTGTGGTCCATGCTGGAGCAGAGCGAGAACGTTCATGCCTCAGAGAACCCTTGAGACACCGGGCGGCCTGCTGACGACCACCCCTCGCGCAACCCGGGCGCCTCAGGGTGCAGACACGGCGACCCGCAGGGGGTTTGGCAGCGCCGAGAGTGGCAGGAGCCGAAAACGCAAAGGCGCCAACAAACGCAATCCGATGCTCAGCAAGGCCGACTGGGGCCCACTGGGCAAGCACCCCGATGTTGATGCGATCGTTGCCCGTCAGCGGCTGCACCTGCCGCTCTCGGGCCGCCTCAGCGAGCAGCAGGTGAATCAGGCCTGGAAGCGCTGCGCCGCTGAGCACCATCCCGACCGTGGCGGTGCCCACAACACCATGCAACTGGTGAATGGGGCACGGGATCTGCTGCTCGGCCGCTCGGTCAGCTGAAACAACAGGACCCCAGAACCAGCCCTGGCTCGCCAACGTGACCAGAATCCAGGCCTTGCTCTGATGGCCGATGACAGGGGGCAGCAGCCTGGCCTGCAGAGGGAACCATGGGGATGGCTTGGTTGATGACGTGAGCGAAACATGCACTGATTGCTTGCGACGTTTGCCTGAACCCTCAGGCGACCGAGACCAAGAACCTTCAAACCCGCGGCAAGAGGCACCCAACGCAGCGCATCTCTACATTCTGTCTGAAGAAGCATGTCTCTTGCACGTGGCTGATCAACCAGCTCAGGATCGCTATCTCGCTGTCAGCGGCGGGGGCTTTCAGACCCACTCCTTGAGTGCAGGCTGGCTCGCAGGAGGCATGGACGGCTTGGCTGCCAGCGGGAAAGACTCCGACATCGACCAGTTGCTCGGCAATATCAAAGGGATGGCCTCCAGTTCCGGTGGCAGCTGGTTCTCCTCGATGCTGAGTTTCTCCCAGGCCTTTCGCAGCCAGTTTGAATCCAAAGCCGGACGCGATAACTACAACAGCAGCGGCTACAACGGCCAGATAAGGCAGATCTTCTCTGGTCTATTCAATATGGATGGGACGCCGCGACTGACACCCACCGTCAAGCCCTACGTTGATGCTGTCGAGCTTGCACTCAACACAGCTCAATCGCTCTTAAAGCTCAGCGGAGTGAATTTTGATGCCGTACCTCTGATCGATTCAGTACGTCAAACAGCAATGGCCTACACCCTGCTGGATGGGCAGTCCGGGCTGAACTGGCGGAGATTCATCGACACATACGTCTACAAGCCCCTAGCGATGGACCTAGAGCTGAAAAACATCACCCTGACCTCTCAGAGAAATACCTGGGCCCGCGATGTCGATCTGGTGTTCGGTGCCGCGATGCAGACTTCGGCAGTCGTGCTGGGCAAGACCGGTTCGGGCTTAACGACTAGTTACGGCAGGGTCTCGGCGCTGCCTAACGCGCCGGGCGTGCCTCTTGATCAGCAATTCACGCCGCTGTCGTTGCTCTCATCTGCATCGATTCAGCCAGCTGAATTACCAAAAGCCTCGGCGTTATTCACGGCTGGATCGCTACAGAGCACGTACAAAGACCTGAAACTGGGGCGAGCCAAGGTGATTCAAAAGCCTATTCCCAGTCAACTTTCCAATACCCTCAGCCTGATCGATGCCACAACGATCTCATCGGCATTTGGCGCAGTGGGGGCTGGTCTGGGTGCCGTCGCCAGTGTTCTGACGTCGTCCCCCACACTTCAAGAGTCATTGAACACCCTGTTGACACCAATCAGCGATCTCCTACGGAACGAAGCGCCTGCGGCCGGGATTGCCAAGAGTGTTCTGGGACCGCTCCCTGAAGTGCCACCGACAAGCAGAACACTCGATGTGGCAGCCCAACTGGGAGCATTACGGCTGGCAGACAGTGCCTACACAGACAACACTGCTGTTGGTCACCTGCTGCGTCAGATCCAGGACAGCAAGGGGACGACGTCGCCGTTCTCCATCATCCTGCTGATGAACTCAAACGAAGCCCCAGATCCTCTGACTGGGCTGCAAAAGCAGGTGCGGGTCGGGCCTGATGCGTCAATGCTCAGCCGTTTTGGTTTGCCTTCAGAGGTCACCAATCTGTTCGGTCAGTCGAAGGGTGACGGCAGCCTCGATGGCGACTCGATCACCATGGTGCGCTTTCCCATCGTCAAGGTGCCGTCTGCTCACCTTTTCGATGAAGCGGCCTGGTATGGACGCACTGCTCCCGACTGGTCCTACAGCAAGGGAAGCATCAACCTTTCATACCATAAGTTGTCGGTAACCACAGTCGAAAATATGAACTTCGGAGTGAAAGCTGGTCAGAACGGCCAACTCCATGTCTTTTCGGCGATCAATACCGAATCAGCTCCTGCACCCTTTAGTTCCACTGTATTGAGTGAATATGCTGAGAACTACGACGTCTTGCGCGAGGCCATCGCCAGCGGCGGCGGCTTCGCTCATCTACAGAATGCACTGGGGCTGACACCAGTGGGTGCCTGACGTTAGCTGTTGTCTCTCACAGGTTATTCGTGACCCAGACACTTTGATCATGACCAGAATCCAGGCCTTGCTCTGATGGCCGATGACAGGGGGCAGCAGGCCACCGCAGTCCTGCAGTTCTGGTTTGTGGAAACACGGCCGCGCCAGTGGTTTGCCAAGGATCAGGCCTTCGACGCCCTGCTGCGTGAACGGTTCAGCAGCCTGGCCGAAACAGCGATCCAGGGCGAACTCCGTCACTGGGCTCAACAGCCGCAAAGCGCCCTGGCCCTGGTGCTGCTGCTGGATCAGTTTCCCCGCCAGATCTGGCGCGACTCGGCCATGGCTTTTGCCGGCGATCGGCAGGCCCTGAGCCTCAGCCAACTGGCGCTGGCCAACGGCTGGATCGCTTCAGAGCCCGAGCAGGCCAGACGCCAGTTCTGGCTGATGCCCCAGATGCACAGCGAAGATCTGGCGGTGCAGGACGCTGCGCTGCCTCTGTTTGCACAGTTCAGCGACCCTCGCACCGCGGACTTCGCCCGCAGGCACCGGGATGTGATCGCTCGCTTCGGCCGCTTTCCGCACCGCAATGCCGTCCTGGGGCGCCTGTCGAGCCCTGAGGAGCTGACCTTTCTGCAGACCCCGGGGTCAGGCTTCTGAACCGTCGGGCCCCAGGCTGCAGGGCAGGTGGCCGGTCTTGACCCAGATCGTGCAGCCGGCATCGCTCCAGGGACGGTGCACACTGCCGGGTGGATTGCGCAGCCAGCTGCCGGACGGGTAGCTGCCGTGCTCGTCCTGGAACACGCCCTCAAGAACCAGGATCTCCTCACCACCGGGATGGGCGTGGGGCTGAAACACCGTGCCAGGGGCCCAGCGCACCAGGGCGACATGCTCAGAGCCATAGGCATGCAGGGGCATCACCTCCAGCCCGCCCACCAGACCGGGCACCCAGACGCGGCTGTGGGTGTCGATGACCAGCCGCTGCTGGTCGGCCGGGTGCATCTGCTGGAGCTTCACCAGGATCGTGCAGCCTTGCGCGCTGAAGGGGGCGTGGCCCGATCCCACGGGATTGCGCAGGTAAGTGCCTGCGGGATAGTCGCCCTGCTCGTCGGAGAAGATGCCTTCCAGCACCAGGATCTCCTCGCCGCCGCCATGCAGATGGTGTTCAAAACGGCTACCCGGGGCATAGCGAACGATGGAGGTGGCCCGGGCCACCTCTCCGCCGCGGCGATCAAGCATCCGCCGCTCCACACCTGCCATCGGTGACGCCTGCCAGGGCAGGGTGCTGGTGTCGAGCACCGCGCGCTGGCTGAGGTCGGCATGGAGGTCCATGGAAGCGATTCTGCTCAGAGCCGGCTCAACGGGAGCTTCGGGGGAAGTTCATGTCAGCTTCATGACGATGTCAGCTTCATGACGAGCAGCTGTAATGCGACACACCGCCGGCGTTGAAGAACTCCCTGGGCTTCAGACGGTCGTACTTGGCCGCCAGCTCGGCTGATGGTGCGTCATAGGGATGGCTGAACACCTGCTGCAGTTCGTCAATCAGGGTGGTGTCACCGTGTTCGGCCTGTTGGTAGGCGGGCGCGACCAGCCACTCGCGCCAGGTGATCCGGGGGTTGATGCGTTGCATCGCGGCTGATGTCTCGCTGAGGTCGCCGTTGCTGCTGATCAGCTCACGCCAACGCCCCAGCCAGTGCATCCATTGCGCATCGAGCTGCTCGGAGCTGGGCTCATAAAAAGCCGCCTTCAGGGCTGAGAGGTCCTCCGGAATGTCAGACAACCGTCGAAAAAGGATGGTGAAGTCCGCCTTGGAAATCACCATCAGCTCCAGCAGGTCGTTGACCAGCGGGGCGTCGTAGGTCTTCAGGCCGAGCTTGCCGGACCACATGGCCTCGAGCTGCTCATTCATGGCTGCGCTGAAGCCCTCTCTGATCGCATCCAGACGCGCCAGGGCGCCCGTGTTGCCGATCAGCAGCGACCGGATCGCTGACCAGAACATCTGGTAGTTGGCTTCGGCCGCCACCGGTTGGTTGAAGAAACAGAAATGCTCGCCGCCGCCGGTCCAGGGTTGAAAACGGGGGTCGAACAGTTCGCAGAATCCAAACGGGCCGTAATCGAGGGTGAAGCCACCGGCGGCGCAGTTGTCGCTGTTGAAGTTGCCCTGGCAGTAGCCAACACGCATCCAGTTGGCGACCAGTGCGGTGAGCCGATCGCGAAACAACCGCGCCAGCTCGACCACCTGATCGCTGAACTCCAGGCCCGGGTCAATCTCGGGCCGGTAGTTCCGCTCGATCAGGTGACTCACGATCATCTGCAGCTCATTGAGGGCAGCCGGATGGGCCTCGCGGCGCACCCGGCGGGCAAACAGCTCCAGCTGGCCCACCCGCAGGAACGACGGCGCCACCCGGGTGGTGATTGCTGCGGGGTTGTCAACCAGGATGTCGGGATCAAACGAGCTGGAGTTCGGTGCATACCAGGGCCGGCGCACGGTTTCGGCCCTGGACATGTAAAGGGTCAGCGAGCGGGAGGTGGGAACCCCCAGGGCGTGCATCAACTCCTGCGCCAGAAACTCGCGCACGCTCGAGCGCAGCACAGCCCGGCCATCGGCGCCACGGCAGTAGGGGGTCGGGCCGCCCCCTTTGAGTTGCAGTTCCCAGCGCTTGCCGTTGAACAGGCCTTCAAACACGGAAATGGCGCGGCCATCGCCATAGCCATTGCCGGTGCCGAACGGGCACTGCTGGATGTACTCGCTGCCGTAGATCGACAGGGCATAGCCCGTCGCCCAACCAAACGGTCGCATCGGCCCGCTCTCCACGCTGATGTCACCCGAGAACAGGCGGCGAAACTGGCCGTCGTGGGCCAGCGCCTCGTCCAGACCCAGCTCGTCAAACAGGGCACTGCTGTGGGCCACGTACTCGGGCTCAGGCAGCGGCGTTGGCGTCACCGGCACGTAATGCCCCGAGAACACCTGACGGGGCCGGTGATCATTGCCATCGGCGGTGGCCTGCGGATCCACCTGCAGCGACTGCAGCAGCGAATAGTCGGCCCGCTGGGCAAACGCAGCGAAGGTTGTTGTCAGCACTGCTTTTCCAGTTTCTGTAGATATCGGGGCCTACCCCTGACGCTGCACTCATCATCGTCACCGTGGCCACCAGGCTGCGGGCACGCCAATTGCCAACCCCAGCTGGTACTGACTGACACCCATGGGCTTGAGGAACTCCTACGGAAGAGCCTCGCCCTGTGGCACCACCCTAGAGGACTTCACCATGAAACCAACGCGTCACATCCCTGCAGCCGAGGGCCTCTGCGAAGGAGTACAGATCATCCGAAAGCAGAAAACAGCTGACCAGCTGATCATCTCAAGGCAAGTTGTTAGACGGGAATTCATCGTCACGGGCCATTGTGCTGGCCTCTGAAGAGCCCTGGAGCTGGGCCTTCAGTCAAGACATCCGTCAGGCGTTGGATTGTTGTCTTTTGAGCTGATGTAATCCTCTCAGCCCAAACGGCCTATGGTTTGATCGGTTGTGATCAATTGATGGCCAAGGCAACGGCATGGTGCAGGCGCGCCTTTGGAGCGCTCGCGGCAGTGGGGCTCCTGGGCGGGCAGGGGCTGTCGGCTGAGGCCTGCACCAGCTTCGTGCTCAAGGGCTCCGATGGCGGCCGCGTCTACGCGCGCACGATGGAGTTCGGCATGCCCCTTAACAGCCAGCCAGTGCTGATCCAGCGGGGCACGCCGCTGCGCGGCAATGGCCCTGATGGAAAGATCGGCAACGGCCTGGCCTGGACAAGTCGCTATGCCATGGTCGGCCTCAATGCCCTTGGCCTCAAAGACATTCTTGCCGATGGCATGAATGAGAAGGGGCTGGCCGGTGGACTGCTGTATTTCGCCGGTTACGCCAAGTTTCAGGCGGTGTCTCCGGGCCAGACCCAGCGCTCGATCAACAGTGCTCAATTGCTGACCTACGTCCTCACCAACTTCACGACAGTTGATGAGGTCAAGCGCGGTCTGCCAAAGATTCT
>RGUW01000088.1 GCA_010027605.1 Synechococcaceae bacterium WB9_2_112
GGGTTCAATCCACGGAATCCCATAGACCCCCTGCTCCGGCAGGGGGTTTTTTGATGCGCGCAGGATCTGTGCGGCCGGGGCTGCTCAGGCCTTGCGATGGGTCAGGGGGCGACGGCGGTTGGGATAGAGCTCGCGGCAGAGCGGACAGACCGTGCCATCGCAGCCGCGGGCGGTGCAGAACTCGCGGCCATAGAAAATGATCTGCAGGTGCAGCTTGTTCCAGGCCTCGCGCGGGAACAGCCGTTTGAGATCGTGCTCGGTCTGCTCGACGTTGATGCCGCTGCTGAGACCCCAGCGCTGGGCCAGGCGGTGAATGTGGGTGTCAACAGGGAACGCGGGCACGCCGAGTTTTGTGACCCACCCCTGGCAAGGCTTCAAGCTGCTCAAAGCTGCTGGGCACCGCACCGCCATGGCGCTCGAGCAGCAATTCCGAGAGTCGTCTGACGTTGCGTGCCTTGGTGCGCGCCAGGCCAAGCTGACGAATATGGCTGAGGATCGTCTCCTCGCTCAGGGATGCCATGGCTGCAGGCGTTGGCCCTGCAGCAAACAGCGCCGGCGTCACCTCATTCACCTTCTTGTCGGTGCACTGGGCGCTCAGCAGCACGGCGATCAGCAGCGTGAAGGAATCGCTGTGGTCCAGAGGCACCGGCGTTTCGGGGTAACGCTGCTCAAGCCGCTGCAGGATGAGGGCGGCCCGCTCCTGTTTCCTCAAGGCGCTGAAACGCTGCGATCTGGGCCCAGTTTGTAGGCTCAGGCCAGCGCAGAACGCCCATGGGCAGCAGCTTCGGCCAGCTTTTTCGGATCAGCACCTTCGGCGAATCCCACGGTGGTGGTGTCGGGGTGATCGTCGATGGTTGCCCGCCACGGCTGCAGCTTGATCTGGCGGCGATCCAGCATGAGCTCGATCGGAGAAAACCCGGCCAGAGCAAGATCACCACACCGCGCAAGGAGGACGACCGGGTCGAGATCCTCAGCGGATTGCTCGACGGCGTCACCCTCGGCACCCCGATTGCCATGGTGGTGCGCAACAAGGACCAGCGGCCCGGCGACTACAAGGAGATGCAGGTCGCCTTTCGGCCCTCCCATGCCGATGCGACCTACCAGGCCAAGTACGGCATTCAGGCCCGCAGCGGTGGCGGCCGCGCCTCCGCCCGCGAGACGATCGGGCGAGTCGCCGCCGGCGCCATTGCCAGACAGCTGCTGGCCAGGGCCCATGGCACCGAAGTGATCGCCTGGGTCAGGCGGATTCACACGATCGAAGCGCTGATCGACCCCGACACGGTGACGATGGATGCCGTGGAGGCCAACATCGTGCGCTGCCCAGACCCGGTTGTCGCCGAGCAGATGATCCAACGCATCGAGGCCATCGGCCGCGAGGGCGACTCCTGCGGCGGCGTGATCGAGTGTGTGGTGCGCAACCCACCAGTCGGCCTGGGTTCACCGGTGTTCGACAAGCTGGAGGCCGATCTGGCCAAAGCCGTGCTGTCGCTGCCGGCGACCAAGGGCTTTGAGATCGGCTCGGGCTTCGCCGGCACCCTGCTGAAAGGCAGCGAGCACAACGATGCCTTTGTACCCACCAGCGACGGCAGCCTTCACACCGTCACCAACAACTCGGGAGGCATTCAGGGCGGCATCAGCAACGGCGAGCCGATTGTGATCCGGGTGGCGTTCAAACCCACGGCGACGATCCGCAAAGCCCAGCAGACCATCGACGCCACGGGCGCCGCCACCACCCTTGAAGCCAAGGGTCGGCACGATCCCTGCGTATTGCCGCGGGCCGTGCCGATGGTGGAAGCCATGGTGGCCCTGGTACTGGCAGATCATCTGCTGCTGCACCAGGGCCAGTGCAGCCCCTAAACGGCTACTGGTTTGGCGACACCGTTGCTGCTGGCAGGCGCCGCTGCCACCGAACTCCCCAGACGACTGACCGCCTTGGCCATGCGGCGGGCCACCGACGATGACGCTGACTTGGTCGAGACGCTCGTTGAGGTCGCCGACTTGGTCAGCGGCTTGCGAGCTGCAGGCTTGCGGACAGCCGACTTGCGGGCCGCCGGCTTGGGCGCTGCTTTGACCGCGGGTTTTGCTGACTTTTTGGCCGACTGTTTTGCTGACGGGTTTGCAGCTGGTTTGGCGACTGACTTGGCGGCAGGTGTTGCAGCTGCCTGGGCAGCCGGTTTGGCCGCTGAGCGGCGTCCAGCTGTCTTGGCCTTGGCCGCGGGCTTGCGGGCTGCAGACGACGTGCGACTCGCAGCGGCGCGCGGCGTGCGGGTGCGATGACTCAGGACCAGGGCCCACTCCTCATCGCTGAGGTTCGCGGGTTTGGCTCCATGGGCATCGGCAACCTTGGCCGCCTTCTCGATATCGGAGACCAGGTTTTTCCAGGAGGTGGCAAAACGCTTGTCCGACTGCGATTTGGCGCCGCTTTCCACCAGGGTCTCGATGACCCCTGCGGCGGAGACCTTCTTGCGACGACGGTTGAAAATTTCCTTCTGAAGCTGGGCGATCAATGCATCGGCGCGATCGCTGAGCTTGACGGTGAGCTGAGACATAAGGGAGAAACACCTCTGTCTCATGAATAGCACTAGAGACTCCCGATGGCGACATCGGGGCGCCGTGATGGCTCGCTCAGGGGTGCTGATCAGCCAGCCATCGCTCCATGGACGACCAGGCCTGATCGCCAACCAGAGACCCGCCAAGTGCCACCGCATCGACACCTGATGCGAGCCATGCATCGAGCTCGTGAGCACCAAGCCCGCCGGCTGCAATGCAGAACGGCAGCTTGCCCAGGGGCGAACGCAATCGCTGCCAGTAGCCGCAGCCCACCACCGCCGCCGGAAACAACTTGACCATGGCGCACCCCAGTCGGCGTGCGTGATGCACCTCGCTGGGACTGAACACGCCCGGGACCAACATGATGCCGAGACGGTCGGCCTGATGCAGCAGATCAGAGTCGAGAACCGGTGACACCGCAAACGACAATCCGGCCTCAGCGACCGCATCCAGCGCCTGCGTCGACACGATCGAAGCGGCCCCGAAACACAGGTCCGGGAACTGCTCGATCAGGCTGGCGCACTGGCTGGACCAATGCGGGTGCTCGCTCCAGGCGATCTCCACATGTCTGACCCCTGCCTCGAACAATCGCTCAAGAGAACCGCAAAGATCCCTGGGCTGATCAGCTCGAAGGACCACCAGCAGGGGCTGGCGGCGCAACGAGGCGATCAACGATGCAGAGCGGGTATCAGACGTACTCGGCAACGCGAACGTCACTGTTGATCAACAGCTCCTGCAGCTCCTCGGCATCCACCGTCTCCTTTTCGACCAGCAGGTCGGCAAGACGATCGAGCACCGTGCGGTTGGCGCTCAGCACCGAGGTGGCACGGCGGTGGGCCTCGGCCACGAGCTGACCGACCTCATCGTCGATGGCGGCAGCGGTGTCTTCAGAGAAGTCACGTTCGGCAGCGATGTCACGGCCGAGGAACATGCCTCCCTGACTGCGTCCCAGCGCGATCGGGCCGAGTCGGTCGCTCATGCCGAAACGGGTGACCATCTGACGCGCCACGCGGGCGACCTGCTGAAGGTCGTTGGAGGCACCGGTGGTGACTTCGTCGTCGCCATAGACGATCTCTTCGGCGACACGGCCACCAAGTGCAACGGCCATCTGGTTCTGCAGATAGGCGCGGGAATAGAGCCCTGATTCCATGCGCTCTTCACTGGGGGTGAAGAAGGTCAGACCGCCGGCCTGCCCGCGGGGAATGATCGAGATTTTCTGCACCGGGTCGTAGTCGGGCATCAGCGCACCGACGAGGGCATGACCCGCCTCGTGGTAAGCCACCAACCGCTTGCGCTTCTCGCTCATGACCCGGTCCTTCTTCTCGGGACCGGCCATGACACGCTCGATCGCGTCATTCACTTCATCCATCGAAATCTCGGTGAGCTGATTGCGGGCCGCCAGGATCGCCGCCTCATTGAGCAGGTTGGCCAGATCGGCACCGGTGAAACCGGGCGTGCGACGGGCCACTTTGTCGAGGTCGACGTCCTTGGCGAGGGTCTTGCCGCGGGCGTGCACCTCAAGGATTTGGAGCCTGCCGCTGTAGTCGGGGCGGTCCACCACCACCTGGCGATCGAAGCGACCGGGACGCATCAGCGCCTGATCGAGAACGTCGGGGCGGTTAGTGGCCGCCACAATGATGATCCCCGTGTTGCCCTCGAAACCATCCATTTCGGTGAGCAGCTGGTTGAGGGTCTGCTCCCGCTCGTCGTTGCCGCCGCCGAGACCGGCACCGCGCTGGCGGCCGACCGCGTCGATCTCGTCAATGAACACGATGCAGGGGGCATTCTTCTTGGCCTGTTCGAACAGGTCGCGCACCCGGCTGGCGCCGACGCCCACAAACATCTCGACGAATTCGGAGCCGGAGATCGAGAAGAACGGCACACCAGCCTCTCCAGCCACAGCCTTGGCCAGCAGGGTCTTGCCGGTGCCGGGAGGGCCGACCAGCAGCACACCCTTGGGGATCTTGGCGCCGACGGCGGTGAAGCGGTCGGGATTCTTGAGGAAGTCGACGACCTCAGTGAGCTCGAGCTTGGCTCCTTCGATCCCGGCCACGTCACCGAAGGTGACCTGGGTCTGTGGTTCCATCTGCACCCGCGCTTTGCTCTTGCCGAAGCTCATCGCCGGGTTGCCGCCACCGCTCTGGGCACGCCGCAACAGAAAGAACAGCCCGCCGAGCAACAGCAACGGGAAGATCAGACTGCCCACGGCCTGCTGCCAGGCGGCCGGCTCGCGACTGGGTTGAACCGCGATGTCGACGTTGTGATCGGTCAACAGCTTGAGCAGGTCCTTGTCGGGCGCCAGATTGACGACGGCACGACGACCATCGTTCTCGACCACCTGGGCCGTGCCGCGGTCGGGTGCGATCAACACACGGGAGATCTCATTGCCCTGAACGGCTTCGACGAAGTCGCTGTAACGCAGGGTCCTGGGAGCATTGGCCGGGTCTGGCCGATCGAGGAACGCGCTGCCCACGGCGATCATCACGATCACGAGGAGCACATACAGGCCCGCGTTGCGCCAGCGCTTCTTCACGGCAGGGAGGGGCGAAAGGAAGATGAAGGAATGTTAACCGGGCTGCTCATCGTGGCGCTCATCCAGCGGCCCGCAGCACTTCGACCACACTACGGAAGGCGAACCACTCAGGGATCTCCTCGCCACCACGCAACATCTGGCGGAACTGGGTGCCGCTCAGCTTCCTGACATGCAGGCCGCGGGCCTCGGCGTGCTCGGCGGTGACGTAGCCCTCCTCCTCGGTGTAGACGAGGTTGAGCGAAGGCACGGTCTCCATGCCCAGTTCAGGAGCACGATCGCGGGCAAAGTCCTGGGCGTCATAGGGGCCGTAGAAGTCGTCGCCCGTGAGCGAGCTCTTGCAGCCCGCCATGTCGCGGCCAATGATGAAGTGGGTGCAGCCGTAGTTCTTGCGGATGATCATGTGCTGGAGGGCCTCACGGGGGCCGGCCATGTGCATCGAATAGGGCAGGTAGGCCCAGCGGATCCGGGGGTTGTTGACCTCGGCGGCGAGCCGCTCATAGGTCTGAAAGCGAACTTCTCCGGCGATGTCGTCGTCCTGGGTCGGACCGCAGGTGGGGTGGACCAGCACCACACCGCCCTTGCTCACATTGGT
Source organism: Synechococcaceae bacterium WB9_2_112 (assembly GCA_010027605.1). GTDB lineage: Bacteria > Cyanobacteriota > Cyanobacteriia > PCC-6307 > Cyanobiaceae > RGUW01. The sequence continues at coordinate 5,676 of RGUW01000088.1, forward strand.
GGCATCGAGGGCGCGGGTGAACAGCTCGTAATGGGCCCTGTGAATCGGATTGCGGCACTGGAAGGCCACCACGTCGTCGCCAACGGGCAGGGTGGCGCGCACCTCGGCAGGGGTCTTGCAGGGAAAGACCCGGCGCGGCAGCTCCAGTCCCTGCACCTGACCACCGAGGTAATAGCGACCGCGCTCGGTGGCGATCATGCGCACGGCGGGATGCTCGAGCGAGGTGGTGCCATAGCAGCCCTTGGCCTCGGTCACCTTGTCGGGCTCCCAGCGGCTCTCGACGGTGAGCACCGCAAGCTCCTGGCCCTGGTAGGTGAGCAGCAGGCGCTCACCGACGGCAATGGAGGCGTCGTCGGTGTCAAACACGATCGGCAGCCCGAACAACAGGCCGCTGGTGGTGCGATAGCCGGCCACAACCGCGTCGTAGTCCTCCTGGTGCATGAAGCCCCGGAGGGGCGAAAAGCCGCCCACCACCAGAAGTTCGATGTCACAGGCGTTGCGGTCGCTGCAGGCCACCACCCGGTCGACGCCCTGGCGCAGGGCCTCCCGCTGCTCGGAAGGCACCATCAGATCGACCAGGCTGCCGCCGTGCGGTTGGATCAGACCGGCGGGGCTGCTCACGGAAGCGGTCATCGGCTCGAGACGGCGAGGTGCGGGGATTCTCCCAGAGGGCCTGAACCGACAACAAAAAGGGGGCCTGAGCCCCCTGTTGCATCTGCCTGTTGCAGGCCTGTCCCTGTCGGGCGTGCAGTGGCGATCAGGCCTGCTCGAGACGACCGTAGACCTCACCGGTGATCTTCACGTCGAGGGCCTGCTTGGTGCCCATGTCGGTGTCTGAAGGCTGGATCGCGGTGAACACCCCGGCGAATTCACCGGTGTTGCCATCGACCTTGGTGATCGAGAGGCTCATGTTTCCGGTGCCGTCGACATAACGCTTGACGGTTTCGGAGGTGTAGTCGTCACCTGCGGGAACCAGACCGACAGCACTGCTGTAACCGGTGGTCAGACCACGGGCCTTGGGATCGAGGAAGTTGGAGGTGCGATAGCTGGGCACCCGATAGCTGCCACTGAAGTCGGTGCTGGTGGTGATGGCAGCGCCATCAGCCGAAGCTTCAAGCTCCTTGCTCGAGAACACAAACGGCACCTCTTCACCACCGGGCAGGAGCACGGTGATCAGCTGGAAGTCGAGACCGCCCTGCTCACTGAAGCTGAGGTTGTCGCCCTTGACGGCCAGGTCGCCATAGACCTGGTCGAGGCTGGTGGTGAAACGGGTGAGGATCTTGCCGGCGACGAACTGGGCCTCCTGGCGCTTGTTGGCCGGCTCTCCTTTCACATAGACCTCAGCCGGATGCATGCAGATCTCGCGCAGCTGGTACTTGGCGCCGCTGCTCAACGCGATCGAACCACGGGCCGACTCCGGCAGGGTCGGGCAATCGTTGGCCAGACCGGTGTTATGGATGTCGTCGTAGGTGAGGTTGGAGCGCTCAACGGCCTTGGCGCCACCGCTGCAGGCGGTCACCAGGGT
>RGUW01000089.1 GCA_010027605.1 Synechococcaceae bacterium WB9_2_112
CAGCTCGGCACGCACGAGCCGATAGGAGCCGGGTTCACCCGGATCACGGCGAAAGGCACAGAAACTGCAGTGTTTGACGCAGTGGTTGGTGAGGTTGATGTTGCGGTTGACCACGTAGGTCACCGTGTCACCGACCAGATCGGCACGCAGCCGATCGGCCGCCTCACGCAACAGGTTGAGGCCCGCCGGCGTGTCTGACGCAGGGGCCGTGAGCAGCGACTGGCCCACCTCCAGCAGGCGGGTCGCCTTGGACTGGTCAGGCAACGGTTGGCCCAGGCAGTCGACCAGCTGCTGCAACTCCTGAAACCGCCCCGGCGGCTCAGCAGCGCGCCATGCTCCCCGGGCGGGCTCCCCGGGAACGGGAGGTTGGAGCAGGCGCTCAGCAAGCTCCCAGGCCCATGGGCTCAGGACCGGGATCTGCGTTCCTGCTGCTTGCGGCGTCGCCGGTCCCGCCATTCGACGCTTGAGAGATAGATCACCCCCAGACTCACAAAGACCAACAGAACCGCAGCCGTCAGCGAGAGAATTCTGGAGGGGTCAGCAAAGGCGTCAACCACTCAGAAGTTGATGCTGCCGTCACCGTTGCGGCCCCACACCACCATGGCGATGGAGAAGGAGAAGATGGCGGCCAGAGCGGCCCAGCCGGCGGTGATCAGCATGCCCGAAGTCGCGATTGCGTGACGCCACAATACCTAGGCTTGGCGGCGTTCCGAGCCCCATGAGGACAACGTTGATGAGCCGCGCGAGCACCACCCCCCTGCGCGAACGCAGCACTGCGGTGGTGCGCGAGCGCCACCCCTACCCCCACTTCAAAGTGGTGGTACTCGATGATGACGTGAACACCTTCGTGCACGTGGTCGAGTGCCTGGTGCGGTTCATCCCGGCGATGACCCCGGATCGCGCCTGGGAGCTGGCCCATCAGATCGACGGCCAGGGCTCGGCCGTGGTCTGGGCTGGTCCCCAGGAGCAGGCCGAGCTCTATCACCAGCAGCTCGGCGGCCAGGGGCTGACCATGGCGCCGCTCGAACCGGCCTGAACGCAGTCATGGGCAGGCTGGTGATCACCCACAGCACCTATGTGGAGGGGTTGATCCCGGTGCTGAGAAAGCTCGCCCGTGAACCAGCGATCGACACGATCACCCCTGCGGTGATCGGCCGGGTGCGGGGCCGCAGCCCGAGTCTGCAGCTCCGCATCTCGGCCCCGATCAGCGGTGGCCACAAACTGGTGGCCCGACGCGGCAGCAGCGTGCAGGAGGTGTTCGTGGTGACCGGTCTCAGCGCCGAATCTCTCGAACCCCTGCTGCAGGCTGCGCTGAATGCCTGATCAGAGCTGCAGCGTCACCCACCCCATCCCCATCGCGCGAACTCCCGATGCCCATCACGCCCGAGACACTGGAGCAGGCACTGCACTGGCGCTACGCCGTCAAGGCCTTTGACCCGACGCGTCGGATCCCTGCCGACACCTGGGCTGCCCTGGAGCAGAGCCTTGTGCTGAGTCCCTCGAGCTACGGGCTGCAGCCCTGGAAGTTCCTGGTGATCCGTGACCAGACGCTCAGACAGCAACTGCGTCCCCACTCCTGGGACCAGAGCCAGATCACCGACTGCGCCGAGCTGGTGGTGTTTCTGGGACGCCGCACGATCGAGCAGGCCGATGTCGACACGCTGATCAGCACCACCTGCCAGACGCGCGGACTGGCCAGCGAGCAGCTGGCCTTCTATGCCGACCTGCTGCGGCGCAATGTGGTGGAGCACGAACAGGTGCCCGCCGCCGAGATCGCCGGTTGGAATGGCCGCCAGGTGTACATCGCCCTGGGAACCTTCATGGCCGCTGCGGCCCTGCTGGGCGTCGACACCTGTCCGATCGAGGGGTTTGATCCGGCGGCCTACGACCGCATTCTGGGACTCGAGGAAGGCCCTTACCGGAGCTGGGTGGTGTGCGCGGCAGGCTACCGGGCTGATGATGACAAATACGCCCAACTGGCCAAGGTGCGCTACCCGGCCAGCGAGCTGATCGAGGTGCGCTGATGGCGTTGCGCTGATGGCGTTGTGCTGGGTGGGGTGCGCTGAAGCACGGAAAAGGGTGGACCGCCGAGCCGTCTTGCCCCAGTGTTCGACCTGGTGGAACCAGAAGGGGGGTCAAGGGCGGGGCGCCGTTTCCGGCTGCAAGGCCGGCTTACGTTGCTTCCGCTGCCTGCAGACCCCCCATGTCGAAAAGGGAGTCAGATCAGAAAACTGTGAAAGGCAGTCACCAACACGGCAGTCCAGAACGACTCTAGGGCCCTCAGCCCGCGGGCGGCAGGGGCCAGATCTGCCGCACCGTGGCCAGCCGCGCCATCGCTTCCTGGGTGCGCTGAGCCGGATCGGGATCGTGCAGGGTGAGGGTCAGATGGCCGAGCTTGCGTCCGAGCCCCGGACCCGTCTTGCCATACCAGTGCAGGACGGCATCGGGCAGCTGAGCCAGCGCGTCGCGCTGGTCCAGATAGTCCGACTCAGCGGCGCTGAAGCCCAGCAGGTTGACCATCAGGGCACCCGGAACACAGAGCTCGGCCGGACCCATCGGCAGCCCGGCAACGATCCGCAGCTGCTGGGCAAACTGGCTGGTCTGGCAGGCCTCGATTGTGAAATGGCCGGCGTTATGGGTGCGGGGCGCGATCTCGTTGACCTGCAGCCCGCCCGGTCCATAGAACAGCTCCAGCGACACCATGCCGACATAGCCGATCGCCGTCAGCAGGGAGGCCGCCAGGTTGCGGGCATGGGCCTGCACCGCATGCGGCACGGGCGCCGGCGCCAGAACCCAGTCACAGACCTGCTGGTGCTGGTGGGTCTGCACCAGGGGGTAGCACTGCACCCGGCCATGGCGGTCGCGGCAGGCCAGCTGAGCCAGCTCCAGTTCAAAACTCACCAACTGCTCGAGGATCCAGTCGTGAGGATCGACATCGGCCAGCAGGGACTCGAGATCGACCTGGGTGGCAAGCACACGTGTGCCCTTGCCGTCGTAGCCGCCGGTCGAAGCCTTGGCCATCACCGGAAAGCTCAGGCCATCGGGCAGGCGGGGGGCGATGGGTTCGTCGGGATCCTGCTGATGGTCCTCCGACCGTTGCGGATCAGGTCTGTCGTGATCGCCCCCTTCCTCGGCAGAGACCTGCCGCGGCAGGGGCCTGAGCACCTCCTCGAGGCCGCACCAGCGGGGTGAGGGCAGGTTGAGGCGGTTGAGCAACTGGCGCTGCGAACGCTTGCTGACCAGCTGCTCCAGGGCTTCAAGCCCGGGCACAAAGCGAATGCCCTCGGCCGCCAGGGCCCCGAGGGCTGCCAGATCGAGCCATTCGTTCTCGAAGCTGATCGCGGCACAGCGCCGGGCGAGCTGCCGTGTGGCATGCAGGTCTTCGAGTGGCGCGAGCACCACAGAACTGGCTGCCGCCGTGGCCGGATCGTGGGCGCCTGGGGTCTGAACGTGCAGGCTCACGCCCAGTTCCTGGGCGGCCTCAGCCAGCATCAGGGCCAACTGGCCACCCCCGACGATGCCGATGGAATCGGCAGCAACGGGCCCATGCTCTGAAACAGACTCTGAAACAGAAGGATCCATCAGCACCTGCACGACCGCACGCGCGGTGAGGTCCAATCTTCCATCTTCAACCGCGATGGCGCAGCCTCAGGTGAGGCCACGATCACCGGCCACCAGAACGCGCACCAGGCTCAGCAGCAGCACACCGAGAAACAGGGCCAGGCCCACGGTGCAGGCGTAGCTGATTTCGAGTTCAGCGAAGGCCTGGTCGTAGACGTAATAGACCAGGGTGCGCGTCGCATCGGCTGGACCGCCCTGCGTCATCAGAAATACCTCCTCAAACACCTTGGTGGCAGCGATCGCCGAGATCACGGCCACCAGCGTCACGTAGGGCCGCAGCAAGGGCAGGGTGATGTCGAGATGCCGCCGCCAGCCATCGCTGCCATCGAGGGCGGCAGCCTCATAAAGCTCGGGAGCAATGCCCTGCAGCCCGGCCAGAAAGATCACCATGTAATAGCCGAGGCCCTTCCAGAGGGTCACCAGCATCACGGCAGGAAGCGCCAGCTGGGGCGAACTCAGAAAGGCGATCGGCGTGAATCGGTCGCCCAGCAGCGTCACGAGCCAGCCGTTGATCAGGCCGTTCTCGGCGTAGAGCCAGCGAAAGGCGATCGCCGCCACCACGATCGAGACCAGAACCGGTGTGTAGAACGCACCCCTGAACCAGTGCATGCCGGGCAGCTGACGGTTGACCAGCACCGCCAGGGCCAGCGCGCCCAGCACGATCGGTGGCACGATTCCCACCAGATAGGCCCCGGTGGTCAGCGAGACCCGCAGCATCATCGGGTCGGCCAGCAGTCGCCTGAAGTTGGCCAGACCGATGAAGTGCAGGGGCTCACTCACGTCAAGCCCGCTGCGGGTGAACGCCATCACCAGCGCCATCAGCGCAGGGATGAGCACCGACACCCCCAGCAGCACCAGGGCAGGGGCCAGAAATCCCCAGGCCGTGGCGGTGCGGGGGGCAGAGGCTGACATCACGGCTGACCGGCTGGGCGTCATTGTGGGACGTCTCGTCGAAGGCCAGCACCGCTGTGACTGCCGACCCCCTGAAGGTGCTGCAGCAGGTGTGGGGCTACCCGACCTTTCGCGGGCCCCAGGAGGCGATCGTGCGGCATGTGATCGCGGGCGGCTCGGGGCTGGTGCTGATGCCCACCGGTGGCGGCAAATCCCTCTGTTACCAGGTGCCGGCCCTCTGCCGGCCTGGACTCGCGGTCGTGGTGTCACCGCTGATCGCCCTGATGCAGGACCAGGTGGCGGCGCTGCAGCAACTGGGCGTGGCGGCGGCGGCCCTGCATTCGGCCCTTGCACCCGAGCAGGCAACGGCCATCCGGCGACAGCTGCGCGATGGCAGCATCAATCTGCTGTACGTGTCGCCCGAGCGGCTGCTGGGTGTCGATCTGCTCGACACGTTGGCGGGCCTGCCGGAGCCGGAGCCGGGGGCTGGAGCGATCAGTCTGTTTGCCATCGATGAAGCCCACTGCGTCTCGCAGTGGGGCCATGACTTCAGGCCCGAATACATCCAGCTGGGGGTTCTCGCTGATCGGTTCCCCGCTGTGCCGCGGCTGGCCCTGACCGCCACCGCCGACCCTCGAACCCGCGACGAGATCATCGAACGGCTGCAGCTTGAGGCCGGCCCGGTGTTTCTGGCCAGCTTTGATCGGCCCAACATCCGCTACCTGCTGCGCAGCAAACAACAAGCGCAGCAGCAGTTACTCGACTTTCTGGCCGAACATCAAGATGAGGCCGGCATTGTGTATGCCCGCTCGCGCAGCCGGGTCGATGCCCTTGCCGCCCTGGTGCGCCAGGCCGGCTTTGATGCGGTGGCCTATCACGCCGGTCTCAGCAACGAGCAGCGCAACCACGCCCTGCAGCGGTTTCGCAACGAGGCTGCCGTCGTGGTGGTGGCGACGATCGCCTTCGGCATGGGCATCGACAAACCCGACGTGCGCTTCGTGGCCCATGTCGATCTGCCCAAGAGCCTGGAGGCCTACTACCAGGAGACCGGCAGGGCCGGTCGCGACGGACTGCCGGCGGTGGCCTGGATGCTGCACGGCCCGGGCGACATCCCCCAGCTGCGGCGCTTCATCGACGACTCGTCGGCACCCGACGACCAGAAGCGCATCGAGCACGGCAAGCTCGAAGCCCTCATTGCCTACAGCGAAGCAGCCGGCTGCCGCCGGCAGGTGCTGCTGCGCCACTTCGGTGAACAGCTGGCCCAGCCGTGTGGCAACTGCGACGGTTGCCTCGAGCCCAAACCTCTCGTCGACCTCACGGTTCCCGCGCAGAAGCTGCTTTCGGCGGTGGTGCGCAGCGGCCAGCGCTTTGGCGCCGCCCATGTGGTCGACGTGCTGTTGGGTGCCAACGGCGAACGCATGCGGCAGCTGGGGCACGATCAGCTCAGCGTGCATGGCATCGGCCGCGAACTCGACCGCAGCCAATGGCGCACCCTCGTGCGCCAATTGACCGGCCTGAACTACCTGCGACCGGTGCAAGGGGGTCAAGGGGGCCTGGAACTGGGCCCGGCCGAGCTGGTGCGGCCCCTGCTGCGGGGCGAGATCAAGCTCGAACTGCCGTTGCCGCCGCCCCAGCGGGACATCCGTCAACGCGCATCAGGTGCTGCATCAACAGGCAGGGGAGCCATGGCTGGCCTCGATGGCGACCTGACGGTCGACGACGCGCTGCTCACAGCTCTCAAGGATTGGCGGCGCCAGCAGGCCCGCGAGCAGGGGGTGCCGCCCTATGTGGTGTTCCACGATCGAACACTGGTGGAACTGGCAGCGCAGCGGCCTGCCACCCTTGAGGCCCTGGGTCGCATCGGCGGCATCGGCAGCGCCAAGCTGACGCGCTACGGCGACGCGTTGCTGGCGCTCTTGGCGACAAGCGCAGCCTGAAGCAGATCCCTGGCCTGGTGTTCGTTCCAGGTCGCACCGCGCCAGCGCTCACCCAGGGCAGCGGCAACGGCGCTGACGACCAGCAGCAGCGGCAGCAGGGCCGGATCGCCCTGCAGGGTGAACACAAAGGCCGCGCAGAACAGCGGTGTGCCGTTGGTGCTGGCAAACAGAGCCGTGGCACCCACAGCCGCCAGCTGGGCCCGAGCACTGCTGTCCATGGCCGAAAGACCCTGCAGCGGGCTGATCAGCAAGGCACCCAGGCTCATGCTGTCGTGCATCAGGCCGCCGGGGGCGCCGGCCGCCAGGCTGAGCACGGTGGCCAGCAGGCGCCACAGCAGTGTCAGAGGCGCACCCGGGTCCTGACCGGCAAGGGCAGCAGCCAACGACAACGAACCATCGTTGAGGCTCAGGCCGCCGCTGAGCAGGGCCAGCACGGTGAGCGACCCTGCCAGCAGGGCGGCACCGCCCAGCCTCCGATGTGTCATCAGGCGTCTGGTCAGGGCAGCGGCAGGGATCGCCAGACGCACCAGCAGGGCGCCCACAGCCGCACCCACCACGGTGAACAGGAGCGCCCAACCCCACAGCTCTGGCGGCAGGGATCCCAGCTGCAGACCGGCCAGCCGTGCCGGCTGGCCCATGGTGGTGGCCAGCAGGGTGCCGCCGCCAGCGAGCAGCAGGGCCGGCAGCACCAGCGGCAGCCCCGTGTGCTGGCCGAGCTCCTC
>RGUW01000090.1 GCA_010027605.1 Synechococcaceae bacterium WB9_2_112
AGGCTGCTGGGGCAGACCGCCGGCGCTCAGTTCCAGTTCGCCATAGCGGAACTGGCCATAGAGACCATTGACCGTAAGAGTTTCGGGGAAACGCACCCACATGCCCTCGTAGGGCTCGAGATCCACGCTGCTGCTGCGCTGGGCCAACAGGTTGGGGATGTCGACGCGGCTGGTGTCACCAAGGCGTCCCTGGGCTTCTACCGCCAGGGCATTCACGCTGGTGATGGCAGTCTGGCCGAAGCGCTCACCCACCGTGCCGTTCAACAGCACGCGGTCGCCGATGGTCACATTGATATTGCTGCCCGAGAGGGGATAGGCCACATACAACCCCTCAGAGGTGAGGCTGCTGGCGTCCCAATCGGCCGTTTCCTCCTGCAGGTAGAAGCCCCCCAGCTCACTGCTGAGCTGGAAGTCGCCGACCACCACGGCCCGCAGGGTCACGTTCTGGCCCACCTGGGGGCTAGTACTGCCGCTGCCCTGCACCGCAGAAATCCGGGTGAGGCGATCGTTGTCGAAAATGGTGATATCGGCGCTGGCACCGCTGGATGCGATCAAAGTGCCGGCGGGGGCGGTGATCTGCAGGCGCAGGATTTCGGTGCCTTCATCGAGGGCGTCGTCGAGCACGCTGATCGGCAGATCCACACTGCTCGCGCCGGCGGCAATGGTGACGCTGGTGGGCAGGGCAGTGCTCAGATCAGCGGCGGTGGCCAGACCGGTCCCTGCCACCAGAGCCACGGGCACCTGCAGGGCTGCTGTGGTGGAGCCGCTGCGGCTGATGCGCACAGTGGCGCCATCGCCAGATTCGCTGGCGCTGGCATCGATGGCCTGGATGGAGATCTCAGGCTGGACCGTTGCTTGGGGAAGCGTGATCGTCAGATCGTCGATCGCCAGGCCGTGGTCGTTGCCAGCGTCGTTGGTCTCGATCCAGCGCAGCCACAGGGTGCCATTGGTGGCCCAGGGTGTAGACGAGAGATCAAGGCTGCCGCCACGGTTGGCAACAAGGCCAGCAACGTTGCCATCAACGGCTCCTGCCGTCGAGCTGACCACCGGTGAGGCCCAGTTGAAATTTCCACCCGGCGCGGTCCATGTGGTGACCTGGTCAAAGCTGGCCCCGTAGCCATACTCGAGCAGCATCACTTGGGTGGCGGTATTGCCGCCGTTGCGCCATTGCTCGCCCCTGAAGTCAACAGTGATGCCGGTGACCGCTGCCCCAGTGGTGTTCGTGAGGGCGAGGGCAAACCAGCCCGCAAGGCTGCCGCTGGATGGACTACCGAAGTAGGTCCCCCCAGCTCCTAGGCCCCCGAGGGCGCGTTCTGAGCTGCCGCTGGCTCCATAGCTGTAGAAGCTGCCGGTGGTTGATGTCCCCGGATCAGCGTTGTAGGCGGTTATCGCAGCCGGGGCGGTCGCAGGCTGCCGGAACAGGTGCCAGCCGGGCAGGGTGACGTCGTTGGACCAGACAATGTTGGTCCCGGTCGAAGCCAGGGCGTCAAAGTTCTGGCTGTAACTGCCGGTGAAGGTGGCTGGCATGGTCCAGTGTGGATCGGAGTTGGATGAAGCACTGATTCGTCAACAGCTCGGGGCGGCCTGATTGCTGCGCAATTCAGGCTCGCCCTCAACCGACGCCGTTCACCGCCTGCTGCAGCAGCGCCACAGTGCTCGATACCCCCACCAGGGTGGCCACATGGTCGGCGCCGAGCTGAACCTTGGTGCCACCGCTGATCGCACTGAAGCTGGGCTGCAGAACCGGGTTGGCCAAGTTGGCCAACACCAGCTTGTCGCTGCCGGGCTGGAAGTCGGTGACCACGTTGGGGGACGTGCCACCGCGCCAGCTGCCATCGACGAGTACAAAGCTGTCGAGGCCCGCGCCGCCTTGCAGCACGTTGCCGCCACCCAGGGCGATGAGTTGATCGTCGCCGCTGCCACCCACCAGCACATTGGGGTGCGGTGGCCGAGCCGATCAGCAGGTCGTTGTCGCCGCCACCCACCAGGCGGCCGCCCTGGGGAGCGGAGAGCACATCGGCGCCATCAAAGCCGAAAGCATTGTGCTGGCCTTCCATGGCCCGGCTGAGGCGCACCACATCATCGCCACGACCACCGATCACCTGCAGGGGTTTGGCCTGGACGCCCTGGAGAGCGAGGTCGCCGCCGGCAGCATCGAGCTGCACCAGCGAGGGCCGCAGGGTGGCAACGCTGGTGGGGTTCACCAGCACAAACGGCCGTTCGGTGGTGGTGGCCACAAGCCCGGTGGCATCGGTGGCACGCACTTCCACGCTGCCGTTGCTTGAGCCCTGGAAGCGAACGGCAGCCAAGGCAGCCTGCACTTTGCTTGGGTCGAGATCGGCTCCGGTGGTGGAGGCGGTGATCACGATGCGGGTTCCATCGGATGCCACCTGCGCTTGCAGGCCAGCTGGCACCTGGGTCAGATCCAGCTGCAGGGTGCTGCCGCCCTTCACGGTGATCTCGGCCTGACGGATGCCGGCATCGGTGCGGGCCAGGCGCAGGCCAGCACCCAGCAGGCTGGTCTGACCACTGATCGCTTGGAGCTTGCTGGAGGAAGCTCGCAGATCGGGGGTGAGCTGCAGGGTTACGCCCGCCAGCAGGGGGTTGGCCCGCAGGTCGCCCGCTTCGGCGTTGCGGTCAAACACCACCTGACCGTTGCCAGTGTTGATCACTAGCTGATCGAGGCCCACCTGGAAATCACGGATCACGTCGTTGCGGCTGCCGCTGCTGATCGGATCCAATTCGAGCTCAAACACATCCGGACCAACGCCGCCGACGACGGTGTTGCCCCGGCCGCCAAGGTTGGAGATGGTGTCGGCGAAGGTCCCGAGGTCAAACCGGCCATTGCTGCCGGCCTCAATCGTGAGCCCCCCGGCCGAGCGCTGAACAGTCACGCGCTGGCTGGTGCTCAAATTGAGATTGAGGCCGGACGGCAACTGCTCGAGCACGGAGTTGTTGGCGCGCGCATCAAGCACGGCAAAGGCACTGCCCAGACCCAATGCCGCCGCATCCAGCTTCACGGGGCGAGCCGGATTGAAGACCAGCGATGTGGCCACCAGCAAACTGGGCAGCACCGGTCCTCGGAGCCCCATCGCGGAACAGGTCCACCCGGTTGGCAGCAGCATCCGTCGGGAAGGGATAGCTGTCACCACCAGCCGCCAGGAAATTGAGCGTGACCATTCTGAAGCTGCGGGCGGAATCGCCCACAACGATTCCGTCGCGAACCAGCACATCGAGATCATTGCCGCGGCTGTCCTGGATGGCGAGATTGACAATCTTGCTGCCACTGGGCTTGCTGGGGTCGTAGCTGAACTGAACTCCACTGACCTGTGGGAATCGGCCCTGTCCGGCACCAAGGGCAACACCATGCTCCAGAAGCTCTTTGAGCTTGCTGGCTGTTACCGTCACCAACGAGAGGCTGTTATTGAAGCGAAGCGAATTCTCGATGTCGAGAGTTGAAACTCCGGCCTGTGGCTTGCCGGCGGCTGTATTGGCCTGGGTCGGGAGTTTCGCACCGGTGACGACATCGATGGAGCCAATCTGGGAGCGAATGCCACCACCGTTCTTGAGTGACAACACCACCGTTGGGTCGATGCTGCGGGCATAGGCCAGATTGGCGTCGGCAGTGAGATCCCCCAGATTGGTTTCCTCGGAGCGCACCAAGGCACGCTCGCCTTCGAGATACACCGAGCTGTAACCCCAGATCTGGCTTTCCTTGCTGGTGATCACCGCCTGCACAGCATCGGTGAGGTCCTGAACGTTCTCGGCCTTGGTGCCTTCGGCAAAGGCGGTAGTGGCCAATTGGGCCTCGGTTACATTCCAGGCTTTGGCGGCATTGGCAGCGGTGGCGGCATAGGCACCACTAACCAGGGGATCAATGCTGGAGGGGATGATGCGGCCCTGGGCATCAAAATCCACCACCAGGCGCCCCAGGTAGGTGTATTCGTTATCGGTGTTGACGATCAGGGTGGTGTTGCCGTCAGCGCCAGTGGTGATTAGCGGGTAGGTGTCCGCAAAGTTGGCGGCATGGCCCGGGAAGGCTACGGCCTGGTCGTTGCTGTCTCCGAGGCGCGTGTTGGAGCCGGCGGAGAGAATGATGTCCACTCCGCGCAGCAGCGGAGCCAGTGCCCGCTCATTTCCGATCTGCTGCAGGTGCGCCATCAGGATCACCTTGTTGACCCCCTGGGAGGTGAGGTCGTCGATCACCGGCTGCAGTTGGGAAGCCAGCAGCAGCATGTCGTCCCGCTCACTGCCGTCACCGGTGAAACCCTTCACCTCCACACCACCTGTGGAGCTGATCTGCTCCAGCACCTGGGTGGTGGCACCCACCAGGCCGATCTTCTCACCGTTTTTGGTAACGACAGCCGAGGGAACGATCTTGCCCTTCTGGGCGGAGGCTTCCTCAAGGCCCGATGTGGTGGTTGTGTTCGTGAATCGCGAGCTCAGATCAGCATCAGCACTGAAATCAAGGTTGGCGGATAGGTAGGGGAACTGGGCACCCACCCATCCGGTCACCGAACCAGGCATGAAGGAGTCGCGGAAGACTCTGCTGCCAAGATCGAATTCGTGGTTGCCGATCGTAGAGGCTTCTACCCCCAGCAGGTTGTGGATGGCGATGTCCACCGCGGCGATCGGGTGGTTGGTGCTGGCGCTAAGGCTGATGTTCGAGCCTGTAACGGCGTTGAGCTCGTCGCGAACGCTGAGGTCGGTGCCGCCGTTGAGGAAGGGGCTTGGGATGAAGTTGTCACCACCAGCCAGAATCAAGGTGTTGGCATAGGTGTTGTCAAAACCATCCACTAACGCCGCCAAGTAGGGCGCAGTCTGGGATGCAAGTAGGCCTGCTTCGCCATCAGAAAGATGCAGCAGCTGCAGGCGATAGGGAATTGGAAAATCTGCAATCGAGACAACATCGTTGTTCTCGCTGGAGGCGATCACGCTGCGAGCGGCATTGGTGGCCGTGGTGAGGAAGGTGATGCCCTCCACCCGCTGAGCGCCTGGGAAGATGATCGGGTCAACGGCCACCGGGGCATAGGGGTTGGACACATCAAAGATGGCCGCCATGCTCGTGGTAGAGCGCTCCAAACCCACAAAGGCGTAGGTGCGGCCGTTGGTGGTGAACACCTCCACCATTTCCGGCTCCACACCCTTGTCGTCTTCACGGCTATTGATTGGGTAGAGCCCTTTGCTGTTGGCCAGATCTTCCAGGGCTGCTCCGGAATCAAACACCACGTTGCCCTTGGAATCGAAGATCCGCAGTGAACGGGAGCCGAGGGTGTAGGCCTGATCGACGATGCCATCGCCATCAAGATCGCCAGTGTTGGTGAGGATGTTGAGGCGTTGAGCGTTGGTGGCAACCAGTCCAGACTTTTGAGCGGCGCTTGCGGAGGTGGCAGCCGTCAGTAAAGCCGAAACACGGCTGGTTTCAGGCTGGGAACCAAGAAAATCATTCCTGTCATCGCCTTCACCGGCGGCCAGGATGAAGTTTTCGCCGTTATAGCTGAAGGTGGCCAGACCATCGGGCATCGTCAGGCCATAGACGTCGTGATTGGAGGCGGGCTTGTAGCCGCTGCCATCTCCACTGTCCTCGGTGTCGAGGGCGGGATTGCTGAAGCTCACCACGGTGAAGGCGTTGCCGCTGGCGCCTTCGGTGCCAAAGTCGTTGTCGTAATTGATCACCACGGCGCCGTCATCGCGCAGTGTGAGGCCTTCGGGCTTGTCGTAGCTGAGGGTGCCGCCCACCGATGGAAGGTTGAACAGCTCCACTTTGTTCACAAGCTTGATGCCTGCTGCGGCCAGGCGGTCAGCACTGGAGGCCGGGAAGGCACCATTCGCCAGGGTGAGGCTGTTGTCGAGCAGCTCGGGGCTGGCCACGCCGAGCGCGTCCAGCCAGCTCGCGGTGCCGGTTACACCGGCTTTGGCGGTGACCATCACGCTCTCCACCTGGCTGGTGGGAGTAGCAACGGCCTTATGGATCTGATCGGCGATCAGGAAGTAGCTGTATTTGGTGGTGTCGTAACCGCTGACGCCTGTGAGGAAGGAGGAGATATCAACGATGCCCGAGGATTCCTCATCATTGGTGATGAAGTTGGGGTTGGTGGCGGTACTGCCGCTGAACAGCACCGGATTGTGCTGGGCCAGCTCCACCAGGGTGTCGGTGCTGGGGTTGTAGCGCCAGATCTTGGCGAGGCGCTCATTGCCGCCGGGATCTTCCTGCAGCAGGATCGAGCCATCGTCGGCCACGGTCATGTTGTCGAGCATGATCTGGCCCTCGCTGCCGTTGAGCAGCATCTTCACGGTGCCGCCTAGCTCGGGGCTGGCGGGGTTGGTGAATTCCAGGGCCCAGAGGCGGCTGGCCGTGGTGGTGCTGGCGGTGGTGACGAAGTAGAAGGTCTTGCCGTCCTTGCTCCAGGCACCGTCTTCCGGGCGCAGCCAGTTGGTGACACCGGCCGTGATGCTCTCGCTGTTGAGGGTGGCGCCGGTCTTGGCCTTGACATCGCCAAGATTCACCAGTTCGAAGGTGCCGATGCCGCTGCTGTTCAGGCCCAGACCGGTTTCATTGGGGCTGGCCAGATTGCCGACTTCGGTGTTGGTGGTGCCAGTGGAGTTGACGCGGATGCCGTAGGTGGTGCCGCCTGCCAGGCCAGCCTGCTCCACAGCATTGCCCGTGGCGCTCTTGCTGCCGACATAGACGTAGACCTGGCCGTTGGTACTGGTGTCATCCAGGCTGACAACAACGGTTTTGTTCTGAGCGAGGGGATTGGCGACGACGTTCTCAAAGGAGAGATTGCCGAGGCTGGGCAGCTCATAGACCTTGCCGGCATCGCTGCCGGTGAGCACATGGGCGAAGGCGCGCCCCTCGACGCCGGTCTCCTCGCCGGTGAGGTAGATGCGGCCGTCGTAACCGGTGCTGCCATTGCGGAAGGCGCTGGCGGCGGCCAGATCACCGGAGCAGAAGCGCGCGAAGGCCGTGGTGGTGCCGCTGCTCCAGGAGCTGCCATCGGCGCTGGCCAGGAACAGATTGCTGGAGGAGGCAAGGAAATCCTTGCCGCTCACCACCGAGAGGGTGGCCTTGTCGATGATGAGATCGGACACGTAGGCACCCTTGGAGCCGTGGGCGCGCACATCGCCGGCGGTGGCACCA
>RGUW01000010.1 GCA_010027605.1 Synechococcaceae bacterium WB9_2_112
CACACCAGATCTGGTGTGCCCCTCTAAGCTGGGTCCCCGTCAGGCAGCTCTGTGGTGTTTGTCCCCCTCCACAACCACAGTGACTACAGCCTGCTGGACGGGGCCAGCCAGCTGCCGGCCATGGTGGAGCGCGCCGTGGAGCTGGGCATGCCGGCCCTGGCCCTCACCGACCACGGCGTCATGTATGGCGCCATCGAGCTGCTGAAGCTCTGCACCAAGGCGGGCATCAAGCCGATCATCGGCAACGAGATGTATGTCATCAACGGCTCCCTTGATGACCCCAACCCTCCCAAGAAGGAGCGCCGATACCACCTGGTGGTGCTGGCCAAGAACGCGGTCGGCTACCGCAACCTGGTCAAGCTGACCAGCATCAGCCATCTCAAGGGCATGCGTGGACGCGGCATCTTCGCCCGGGCCTGCATCGACAAGGCCACCCTCAAGGCGCACAGCGAGGGGCTGATCATCGCCACCGCCTGCCTCGGCGGCGAGATCTCCCAGGCGATCCTGCGCGGCAGGCCCGAGGTGGCCCGCGAGGTGGCCCGCTGGTACCAGGAGGTCTTCGGCGACGATTTCTACCTGGAGATCCAGGACCATGGCGGCATCGAAGACCGCATCGTCAACACCGAGATCGCCAAGATCGGCGCCGAGCTCGGCATCGAGCTGATCGCCACCAACGACGCCCACTACCTGAGCGTGGGCGATGTGGAGGCCCACGATGCCCTGCTGTGCGTGCTCACCGGCAAGCTGATCAGCGACGAAAAACGGCTGCGCTACACCGGCACCGAATACATCAAGAGCGAAGCGGAAATGCTGCAGCTCTTCGGTGATCACCTGGACCCCGGTGTGATCGAACGGGCGGTCGCCAACACCGCCCGGGTCGCCGACAAGGTCGAGGACTACGACATCCTCGGCCGCTACCAGATGCCGCGCTTCCCGATCCCGGATGGGTTCACCGCGCCCAGCTATCTGCGGCACGTGAGCGAAGAAGGGCTGCGCAGGCGGCTGGGCCTGGGCGATGCCGAGGCCTTCGACTCCACCTATGGCGAACGGCTCGACTTCGAGCTCCAGGTGATGGAGCAGATGGGCTTTCCCACCTACTTCCTGGTGGTCTGGGACTACATCCGCTTTGCCCGTGACAACGGCATCCCGGTCGGGCCGGGCCGAGGCTCGGCCGCAGGCTCGCTCGTGGCCTACGCCCTGGGCATCACCAACATCGACCCGGTCACCAACGGTCTGTTGTTCGAGCGGTTCCTCAACCCCGAACGCAAGTCGATGCCGGATATTGACACCGACTTCTGCATCGCACGCCGCGGCGAGGTGATCGACTACGTCACCCGTCGCTATGGCGACGACAAGGTCGCCCAGATCATCACCTTCAACCGCATGACCTCCAAGGCGGTGCTCAAGGATGTGGCCCGGGTGCTCGACATTCCCTATGGCGATGCCGACCGGCTGGCCAAGCTGATCCCGGTGGTGCGCGGCAAACCCGCCAAGCTCAAGGAGATGATCGGCGATGAATCGCCGGCACCCGAGTTTCGCGACAAGTACCAGAACGATCCCCAGGTGAAGCACTGGGTCGATCTGGCCATGCGCATCGAAGGCACCAACAAGACCTTCGGTGTGCACGCCGCCGGTGTGGTCATCGCCGCCGATCCCCTCGATGAGCTGGTGCCGCTGCAACGCAACAACGACGGACAGGTGATCACCCAGTACTTCATGGAGGACGTGGAGTCCATGGGGCTGCTGAAGATGGACTTCCTCGGCCTCAAGAACCTGACGATGATCGACAAGACCATCGATCTGGTGGCCAGCAGCAGTGGCGAAACGGTGGATCCCGATGCTCTGCCGCTTGATGACGAAGCCACTTACGGCCTGCTGGCCCGAGGTGATCTGGAAGGCATCTTTCAGCTCGAATCGAGCGGCATGCGCCAGATCGTGCGGGACCTCAAACCCTCCTCACTGGAAGACATCTCCTCGATCCTGGCGCTCTACCGGCCGGGCCCCCTCGATGCAGGACTGATCCCCAAGTTCATCAACCGCAAGCACGGACGCGAAGCGATCGATTTCGCCCACGAGAAGCTGCAACCGATCCTCAAAGAGACCTACGGAATCATGGTCTACCAGGAGCAGATCATGAAGATCGCCCAGGATCTGGCCGGCTATTCCCTGGGCGAGGCCGACCTGTTGCGGCGGGCGATGGGCAAGAAGAAGAAGAGCGAAATGGAAAAACACCAGAGCCTCTTTGTCTCCGGGGCCAGCGCTCGTGGCGTCGATCCCAAACTCGCCGAATCCCTGTTCGAGCAGATGGTGCTGTTCGCTGAATACTGCTTCAACAAGAGCCACTCGACCGCCTATGGCGCCGTCACCTATCAGACCGCTTACCTCAAGGCCCACTACCCGGTCGCCTACATGGCGGCGTTGCTCACCGTCAACGCCGGCGACAGTGCCAAGGTGCAGCGCTACATCGCCAACTGCAATGCGATGGGCATTGAGGTGATGCCACCCGACGTCAATGCCTCGGGTATCGACTTCACACCGGTCGACGGTCGCATCCTGTTCGGCCTCTCAGCAATCCGCAACCTGGGCGAGGGTGCTATCCGCCAGCTGCTCGAGAGCCGCCAGGCCGATGGTCCGTTCAGCAGTCTGGGGGACCTGTGCGACCGCATCCCCGGCCAGCAACTCAACCGCAGAGCGCTGGAGGCCCTGATTCACTCAGGCGCTCTCGATGCCCTCGAAGCCCATGCCAACCGGGCCCAGCTGATGGCAGACCTGGATCTGGTGCTCGATTGGGCCAGCTCAAGGGCCCGCGACCGGGCCAGCGGCCAGGGCAACCTGCTCGATCTGCTGGGTGGGGGTGGCGACGACGGATCGGCGTCTCCGGCCAGCTCCGCCGGCTCGGCCCCAAAGGCCGCCCCTGTGAGCGACTATCCCAGCAACGAAAAACTGCGGCTCGAAAAGGAGCTGGTGGGGTTCTACCTGTCGGACCATCCGCTCAAGCAGCTCAGCCGGCCCGTGCAGCTGCTCTCACCCCTGGCCCTGGCCGCCCTCGAGGAACAGGCCGACAAGGCGAAGGTGAGCGCCGTGGTCATGGTGAGCGAACTGCGCCAGGTCACCACCCGCAAGGGCGACCGCATGGCAGTGCTGCAGCTCGAAGACCTGAGCGGCAGCTGCGAAGCCGTGGTCTTTCCCAAGACCTACGCCCGTCTGGCCGATCATCTGCTGACCGACACCCGCCTGCTGCTCTGGGCCTCGGTCGACCGTCGCGACGAGCGGGTGCAACTGATCGTCGACGATTGCCGGGTGATTGACGAGCTGAAGTTGTTGATGGTGGAACTGCCGGCCGATGACGCCGCCGACATCACCATTCAGCACCGCCTGCGCGAATGCCTGCAGCGGCATCGTCCAGGCCATGATGACGCTGCCGCTGCCCGGGTGCCGGTGGTGGCGCTGGTGCGCGACAACGACAACCTGCGCTACGTGCGTCTTGGCCCCCAGTTCTGCGTCGACAACCCCATGGCCGCCCTGGCGACCCTGAATGAGGCGGCCTTCGCGGCCCGGGTCAGCTCACCCCTGCTGGCCGCCTGAACGCATCGCCCGTAATGACTCTCGCAGGCGGCCGATGTTGAGGCCCAGCTGTTCGGTGCCAAGCAGCGTGCCGGGTTCACTCTCCCAGCTGGCCGAGAGAACGCCGTAGCTGAGCCCGAGCACACCGAGCAGAAAACAGCCGCCGGAGGCCACCAGGGTGACGCCGGTTGGCACCTCCATGATCTGACGGCTCACCAGGAGATAGCTGACAACAAAAACCGCCATGCCCATCACCGAGGGAATGCCGCTGGCCACGGCGATCCGACGGGCCATGCGGTTGGCGACCACATCGGGAATTCCCGACTGTCGCCCGCTGCTGCCCTGCTGTCGACCAGCTCTGGACCTGCCAGCCGCAGCCCTTGCCGCCCCGGTTTTGGAGCGGGGGCTTGACTGACCGGCCGGTGGCTGGGGACCGAGGCCCTTGGACGCCATGGGGTCAGGCCTCAGCCGCGGATGCCGAGCTTGCTGATCAGCTGGCTGTAGCGCTCCTGGCTGATGCCGCGCAGGTAGCCGAGCAGGCGCTTGCGGCGACCGATCATCTTGAGCAGGCCCTGGCGCGAAGAGAAGTCGTGCTTGTTGGCCTGCAGGTGGCCGGTCAGCTGGCTGATGCGCTCGCTCAACATGGCCACCTGGACCTCCACCGATCCGGTGTCGGATCCATGGGTCTGATGGCTGTTGATGAGTTCCTGCTTCTTGGTCGTGGTCAGCGGCATGGGCGGCTCAGGGCGCCCGCGGCGGCCCCGTACAGAGCAAACAACCATCCTACGACCTGGGGTCAGGCCGCATCGCGTGACAACCAGCGCAGGCAGGCCCTGATCCAGCCATCGGGATCGTCGGGGCAGGCCTCACCCTCGGGGGTCTGGCCCCGCGCCGCGACCGCACGCATGGCCCGCTGAATCTCCAGGGCTTCGTAGCCGAGTGCCGCCAGGGTGAGACGCACTTCCTCGCGGCCGGAACCGCTCAGAGCAGGCTCGTGATCAAGCCCTGCAGCAGCGTCGTCGGCCTCGCCATCCAGGCCATCGGCCAGGTCGCTGAAGCGCTGCTGCAGCCGGCTGCGCAGCTCGACGGCGAGACGCTCAGCCGTGCGCTTGCCGACACCCGGCGCCTGGGCCAGGCGGCGCAGGTCGGCCTGAATGATCGCTGTGACCAGCACACGTGGTGCCAGCTCGCCCAGCAGGGCAAGGGCCACCTGGGGGCCCACGCCGCTGACGGCCACCAGTTCGCGGAACAGATCCCGTTCGCTGCGTTCGGCAAAGCCGTACAGCGACCAGCCGTCATCGCGGATGATGTGATGCACGTGCAAGGTGAGCCTGTCGCCCTGCGGCGGCAGCTCAGCAAACTGGCGGCGGCTGAGCTGCACCTCGTAGCCCACTCCGGCCGCCACCAGCAACACGCCAAAACGGTTGGCCTGCTGCCAAGGATCCTGAACCTGCCCCTGCAGCCAACCGATCATCGTCGCCGTTTCACTGCCCCCATGCTGCCCGCCCTGCCAAGCCCCAGACCCTGGCAGCCCTGGCGGGCCCTGCGGCGACTGGCGGTGCTGGCCCTGCTGCTGCTGATGCCCCTGGGGCTCACGGGCTGTGGCCGTGGCACCTCGCCCCCCCAGGCCACCGTGCAGAGTGCCCTGGCGCTGCAGATCGAGCTGATCCAGGGCGCCGGCACCCCCGAGGTCAGCCACGTGCGCATCGAGCGACGCAGCAGCGTGCGCATCGGCTCGGGGCAGGGTCAGCGGCTGTCAGGGCATTTCGACTGGCGCCTGGCCGACGACCCGATCAAGGTCGACAGCCCCTTCGAGATCTACCTGCAGCGGGGAGAGCGGGGGCAGAGCTGGCGGCTGGCCCGGCCCAGCGGCGGCGATGAAGAGGGCGAGAACCAGCAATGGCTGATCGATCCCCTGCCGATCAGGAGCTGAGCGCACGGCGATCGCTCTGGCTGATCAGCGTGGCGGCCAGCACCAGGAGGGCGCCGCAGAGTGTGGCGCCGCCGAGCGGTTCAGCAAACACCAGCCAGCCGAGCAGTACCGCGAAGGCGACCTGCACGTAGCTGATCGCCGTCGCCCGTGCGGCCGGCAGCGCTGTCAGCCCCTGGGTCAGGTACACCTGGCCCAGCTGGGTGAACACACCCACGCCCAGGAGAGCCAGCAGTTCGCGTGCCGTGGGCAGCACCGGATCGAGCAGCACCACCGGCAGGGTCAACACCAGCGCCACCAAGGGGAAATAAAAGACGATCACCAGAGGATGCTCGCTGTGGCGCAGGGAGCGCACACTCACGTAGGCCAGGGCCGTGCTGAAGGCTCCCAGCAGCGCCACGAACACCGCCACGGGCGGCAACGACGGGCCGCCACCAGCCACAGCCGCAGGCAGCAACCAGCCGGGACTGGCCAGCAGCACCACCCCCAGCCAGCCCAGGGCAACGGCCAGCAACACCCGTTTGCCGATGGGTTCACCCAGGTGCAACCAGGCCAGCAGCGCGGTGAAGGTGGGATAGCTGTACTGCAGCACGGTGGCGGCCGCCAGGGGCAGCAGAGCCAGGGCGCGATAGACGCACAACAACGCCAGGGTGCCGATGGCGCCGCGCCAGATCAGCAGCCAGCGGTGCTGTCCCCAGGGCGCCACACCGGCCCGGCGCAGCAACCACCAACTGAGCACCAGGCTCACCACCGCCCGGGCCAGCACCACCTCGGCCACCGGAATGCGATGTCCCACCAGCTTCACGCACACCCCCATGAGCGCAAAGAAGAGGGCGCTGACGACCATCGCCCAGGCCGCGGGCACCGACGTCTGGGGGGCGATCGCCATCGGACCATCGAAGCACTGACGATCGGCCGTAGCTTGGCTACAAGACCCCTGTCGCCTGGACGCACCTGTTCGTGATCCCACGCCTCGGCAGCTTTGCTCTGCCAGCCCTCATCGCCCTCAACCTGGCCCTTGTGCCCCGGTCCGGGGCTGCCCAGGTG
The DNA here is from genome assembly GCA_010027605.1 of Synechococcaceae bacterium WB9_2_112. GTDB lineage: Bacteria > Cyanobacteriota > Cyanobacteriia > PCC-6307 > Cyanobiaceae > RGUW01. Next base: position 6,542 of record RGUW01000010.1, read on the forward strand.
GGTTCGAACATGAAGGATCAGATGATCTTTCACTTCTGCAGCAAGGCGATGACCGCCGACCTCGAGAAAGCGGGCAGACTTCCAACCAGCGGCATGGTGGAGGACACCTGCGGCTGTGTGGTGAAGCAGATCAACGGCCGCGCCACGATCGATCAGGCCAAGGCCATCTGCCAGGCCAAGGCCCAGCAGAAGTACGCGCTGCAGTAACCGCCGTTGAGCCAGCCGCGACTCCACCCCCGCACGATCGAGGCCGTCAAGGAGCGGGCCGACATCGTTGATGTGGTCGGAGAGCACGTGGTGCTCAAGAAAAAGGGACGTGAGTTCGTCGGCATCTGCCCCTTTCACGACGACAAGTCGCCGTCGATGACCGTGTCGCCGGCCAAGCAGTTCTATTACTGCTTTTCCTGCGGGGCCGGTGGCAACGCCATCAAGTTCCTGATGGAACTGCAGCGCACCAGCTTCAGCGAGGTGGTGCTGGAGCTGGCGCGCAAATACCAGCTGCCGGTCGAGACCCTCGACGGCCCCCAGCAGGAGCGGCTGCGCCAGCAACTGTCGCGGCGCGAACAACTGCACCGGGTGATGACCCTGGCCTCGGGCTTCTTTCGCACGGCGCTGCAACAACCCCAGGGGCAGGCTGCGCTCCGCTATCTCAGGGAGCAACGGGGTCTTCAGCCGGCCACGATCGAAGCCTTCGGGCTCGGCTACGCCCCCGAAGCCTGGGATGGACTGCTCAACCATCTGCAGCGGGTCGAGGGCCTCGCCCCCGAACTGCTGGAAGCCGCGGGCCTGGTGGTGGCCCGCAAGGGAGGTGACGGCTTCTACGACCGCTTTCGCCACCGTCTGATGGTGCCGATCAAGGACCGCCAGGGGCGGGTGATCGGGTTTGGCGGGCGCAGCCTCGATGGCAGCGAACCGAAATATCTCAACTCGCCCGAGACCGAACTGTTCGAGAAGGGCAAGCATCTGTTCGGGCTCGATCTGGCCGCTGATGCCATTCGCCGCGATGACCGCGCCGTGGTGGTGGAGGGGTACTTCGATGTGATCGCCCTCCATGCCGCGGGCATCAGCAACGCGGTTGCCGCGCTGGGCACGGCGCTCAGCAGCCAGCAGATCACCCAGCTCTGCCGTTGCTGCGACAGCAAGCGACTGATCCTCAACTTCGACACCGATGGCGCCGGGGTGCGTGCCGCCCAGCGGGCCATCGGCGAGGTCGAGCAACTCGCCCTGCAGGGGCAGCTGGAGCTGCGGGTCCTGCAGCTCCCGGCCGGCAAGGATCCCGATGAGTACCTCAAGCAGCACGGCCCGGGCGACTACCGCTCGCTGCTCGATCAGGCTCCCCTATGGCTCGACTGGCAGATCGAGCAGGTTCTGGAGGGGCTGGATCTGAGCCGTTCCGACCAGTTCCAACGGGCCGTCGGCGGGGTGGTGAGCCTGCTGGGCAAGCTCCCGGTGAGCGCGGTCCGCAGCCGCTACCTGCAACAGGTGGCCGAGCGCCTGGCAGGTGGCCAGGCCCGCCTGGCCCTGCAACTCGAGGAGGATCTGCGCCAGCAGGTCAAGGGGCAGCGCTGGCACGGCCGTTCGAGCCGCTGGGAAGGCCCTGGCGAAGCCGGCCTGCGCGAGCGGGCCGAGGCCGAGATCCTGCGGCTGTATCTGCACTGCCCCACCGAGCGAGCCGCGATTCGCCAGGAGCTGCACCGCCGCGAACTCGAGGACTTTGCGCTGCAGCACCACCGCCTGCTGTGGGCCGCGATCAGCACTCTCGAAGAGGACAACCTCGGCAACGGCCAGCTGGAGGCGATCAGCCGCGGCCATGCCGACGGCCACGCGCTCGCCGATCTTGATCTGCCGCGTTTGCTGGGCGATCAACTGCTGATCGATCAGGGCGAACTGCTCAATCGCCTCACGCCCCTGCTCGAACCGACCGAGGTGCAGCGCGCCGCCCTGAGCCAACCGCTGCTGCAGCTGCGCGGCGCGGCGGCCACCCTGGAGCGGCAGAAGAGCCTCAAGCGCTGCAGGCATCTGCTGGATGCCTGGAGCAGCCAGCGCCTCAAGACCCTGGAAACCTGCATCGCCCGACTGCTGGAGGAGGGCACAGGGCCCAACCATGACAGCCCCATGGCCACCAATCCGGGTCTCGACATGGAGGCCCGGATTGACAGCCTGTTCGCTGAGCTGAACCGGGATGCCCTGCGCTTTCAGACGCTGTATTACAGCGAGCGGAAGCATGTGGACCATCTCGACGATCAGCGCCGGGCCCGGCTCCATGAAGTGGCAGGCCAGGACACCACGGCCCCCCAGCCGGGCGTGCAGCACCCGGGCATGCAGGAGCCGGCGACGGCGCCACAATGAGCGTGATCGTCATTCCCTGCGCCACGCAATGGTTCCGCGTTCCTCTGCCCTGCTTCTGGGACTCGGGCTGCTCACGGCCGCACCGGCAGCCCTGCACGCCCAGGGCCTGGTCCCCGACAGTCAGGTCCGGGCCATCAACACCGCCCGCAACGCCGCCGTCAATGCCAACGGAGGGCTCTCGGTCTACCGGCCAGCCAAGTGCATGTTCGAGACCACCAATCCGTTCAACAAGTGCCTGATCAGCAACGATGACAACGGCTTCGTCTTTCGCTTTCTGGGAGGACCTCCGGGCTGGCAGCAACTGAACCAGCAGCCGACCCTGCAGACCCAGATCCGCATCTCCACCGACGGCCGCACCGTGCTGCAGACCATCTACAACGGCCCGCCGCAGTCAACCGGCCAGCAGTGACACAATGGCTTTTCGTCTGAAGTCCAGGCTCGATGGCCTGTCCTCGCTGCGGCTGCCGCATGATCAGCAAGCAGGGCAGGGGAGAGACCAGTCAGCTGATCTGTGCCGACTGTGGCCTGGACCTCACGACGAAGCTCTCACTGAAGCGCTCAGGCACCGGCATCGGTGGTCAGTTCGTCACGATCGCACTGATCACCGTGTTCGGCATCACCGCCATGACACTGATGGCGATCAAGGACCATCGACAGGAGAACCTCAATCAGGAGTCTGAGAGCACGGTCGATCTGAACCAGCCCCACGACACCGAGAAGGGCCCGCTGCGCTGGATCATCGTGCCGCGTCTGCCCGATCGCATGGCTCCCTGAGTCGGATCAGTCCGTTTCCTCAAGATTGAACCGCTTCCAGCCAGCCAGCACCCCGAAGATCGCTTCGGCACTGATCAGGCCTACGAACGCGCCGAACTCATCCACCACCACCCGCAGCGACGACGGGTCACCGCGCCTGAAGCTGGTCAGCAGGCGGTCGGCCCTGATCACCTCGGGCACGTAGGCGGGCGCCTCGGCCAGAGCCGCCACCGGCTGATCGGTGGGGCCGGCGGCCAGCGCGGTCAGGGCCACCTCACGGCGCAGCACCCCCATGACCTCATCCACCTCCTTACCCAGGAGCACCCAGGCAGAGCCGGCCGGCGCGGCAATGATGGCCGCCGCCGCCTGAGCCAGCTGCACCTCCACCGGCAGGGTCGGGGTGGCGACCCGCGGTGTCATCAGGTCGCGGGCCGTGAGGTCATTGAGGGCGAAGACCTTGCCGATCATGGCCGCCTCATCGGCCTCGATCTGGCCCTGCTGGGAGCCAAGCCGGGCCAGCAGGTGAATCTCATCTTCATTGGTGGTCAGTTCGGCCGTGGCTGTCAAGGACGGCATCAGGCGCTCCAGCAGCACCAGCAAAGGCCGCATGAGACGCTGCATCAGCAGCAGCGGACGGGCGACCACCAGGGCGATCGGCATGGCAAAGGAATTGCCGAGGGTCTTGGGAAAGATCTCCCCCAACAGAATCACCGCCACGGTGAAGCCGATGTTGAACAGCAACAGAGCCAGTTCGCTCTGACCGAGCTCATCGAAGGCGTGACCAGCCTGGGCGCCCAGCAACAGTGAACCGGAGATCTGGAAGAGGTTGTTGAGCACGACCAGCAGGGCCAGGGACCGGCCTGGACTGGTCTTGATGCGCTCCAGGGCGACGGCCCCCCCGACCCGCTGCTTGGCCAGGGTGTGCAGTTGGATCGGATTGACCGAGAGCAGTGCCGCCTCCGCACCCGAGGCCAACGCCGAGCCCACCAGGATCACACCGGCCAGGATGGCGAGCACAACAAGCGGATGCATGGCGTAGGCCGAAGCCGGTGTGAGGGTGTCGCCTCTTTTTAACCTGCATCAGGGCTCTCACCCATGGTGCGCTGCAGACTGGTGGCCATGAACAGGAGCCCGACAGCCCAGACCTGGAGCCGCCTGCAGCACTGGCGGCACCGGCTCACGGTTCCCCAGTTCACTGCAGTGACCGGCCTGCTGGTGATCGCCGCCGGCACCGTGATCCTGGCCTCGCCCCTGTGTTCCACCGATGCGGTGGGTCTGTGGGAAGCGCTGTTCACGGTGACCTCCGCGATCACGGTGACCGGGCTGTCAATCATTGATGTGGGCAAGGATCTGACGCCGATCGGGCAGGCGGCCCTGGCCGCGTTGATCATGGTGGGAGGCCTGGGCCTGATGGCCATCACCACCTTTCTGCAGGGCTTCGTGCAGGGACGCAACGGCCTGCGTCAGCGACTCGACAAAGGCCGTGCCCTCGATGAATTCGGCGTCGGCGGCATCGGCCCCACCTTTCACCGGATCCTGATCACCGCCAGCTGCCTGATCGGACTGGGCACGGTGATCCTCTACAGCTTCGGCTTCAGCGACATCGAGAACCGCGGTGCACGGCTGTGGGCCTCCCTGTTCCACTGCATCAGTGCTTACAACAATGCCGGCTTCGGTCTCTGGGCCGACAACCTCGTGGGCTACCAGTTCAATGCCGTGGTCTGCGGCGTGATCGGCTCACTGATCGTGATGGGCGGCATCGGCTGGCGGGTGACCAATGACCTGTTGAGCTTCAAGTTCAGATTGCGGCGGCTGCGCAATTTCAGCCTGCACACCCGGCTGGTGCTGCGTTCCACCGTGGCGCTCATCGCGGCAGGCACCCTGGGCCTGCTGTTCACCGAACAGTTCACCGCCGATGGCGTGGTGCACAAGCTGAGCCTGCTGCACCGGCTGCAGGTCACCCTGTTTCAGTCGATCACCACCCGCACAGCCGGCTTCAACACCGTGCCGCTGTCGATCGAGACGATCTCCGACGCCGGCCTGCTGCTGATGATCCTGCTGATGTTCATCGGCGCCAGCCCGGGGGGGACCGGCGGCGGCATCAAGACGACCACCTTTGCCGTGCTGATCGGAGCCACGCGCTCGACGCTGCAGAACCGGGAAGGGGTGGTGATCCGCAACCGGCTGATCCCAGCCTCGGTGGTGCTCAAGGCGATCGGCACGGCCCTGGCCTCGGCAGGGTTCGTGGTGATGATGACCCTGCTGCTGGGCATTGCCGAAGCCGTTGGCGGCAAGACGTCTGGCGCCGGCTTCAGCTTTCTGGAGAACCTGTTCACCTGCATGTCGGCCTTCGGCACCGTGGGGCTCGACGTGGGAGTCATCGCCCATCTGGGACGCTGGGGCCAGGCTGTGGTGATGGTTTCCATGTTTGTCGGACGCCTCGGCATCTTGCTGGTGCTCTCGGCGATCTACGGCAGCCGGCCTCCATCGAGGGTGGGGTATCCCCGCGAAGAGGTGTATCTGTGAGGCCCTGACCCGCAAGAAATCGGGCACCGATGGCTTGATGTCGCCAGGTCGCCAGGTCGCCAACGGATTGGCCAGACCCTGCATCCCTCCCGCCGATCGGAGCCTGCGGTCAGGCGCTCAGCAGGTGTTGTCTTGCAACGCGACGATCCACAGTGACTTCAGGCTGAACACACCCTGACGAGGGCACCGATTCATGACAAGCAGAACGAGAGAATCGCCAGCCTTATCGAACGGTTCAGCCGTCAAGACGAAGGTTTGGCTTTCTGCGCCACGTCAAGATTGTAAGCCTGTTTATGCCTGAGGTAAAAGTCAAGCGCTTCAAGAACAACCGCGCCAAATGACTTACCCTCAAGGATTGCCAACAGACGCAGCGCTCGATGCATTTCATCGGCCACTGAAACCGTAATTCTTCGCATTGACCAGCGCCGATCCGCAGCAAAAAAGAGACTATAAGTCAAAACTATTTAGCATAACTGTCAAAGCAGAAAAGCAGATCTGCAGCACTTGAGCTATAGGTGTGCAGTCCCATAAACAGCTTCTGCATCACTGCAACACAGCCACCTCAACGGGGTTTCCCAGTGGTCGGGGCTGCCCTGGAGTAGTCAGGATCCAGCCAACAACGGGGCAGGGGCTCGCCCGAGGGAAAGCACAGCTCGCTCTTGAGAAACGACTCGGGATCCTGCAATTCCTCGCCCGCGTGGAAGCGTCCTTCCACCCGCAACGCAAACGGATCCATCAGAGGCTTCAGCGGCCCCACCTCAACAAGGCTGCCATCTGGGCAATAGGTCAGAAACATGCGCAACGGGGGGGCAGGTGTTCACGGTCAGCACCAACCTCCCAGCTCCACCGCACGTCCAACACACGTCTCAGCACCACCGCTGAACATGCGCAGCGGCGGACGCCACTGGTGCTGCATCGGGCCGTCGGTCGGGGCTGAATGCCTTACACCCGGCAGGCACTCAGTCCCCCATGGCCCCCTGTCGATGAAGTCCCCGCACACCACACCGCGTACCAGCCCACCCTGGCTTGCACCGCTGTTGCTCAGCGCAGGCCTCAGCGCAAGCTTCAGCGGCAGCCTCTACTCCGTCGCCGCTGCCCAGGTCGGTCCCAGCCAAGGGGTGAACTTCGGCCAGGCCCTGATCAACAGCTCCTGCACCGTGACCACCAACGACGGATCCATCGGTGTTCGCACCAACCGCAACCTGATCACCTCCGACACCACCGAAGGTGGCAACTTCAGCGGCACCCTGACCGCGGCCTCGATCTCGGCGGTGAGCAACCTCACCACCACTGGCTTTGTGAAGGTGGACAACCCCACCCTCACCGGCACCACAGCCGCCACCACGTCTCAGGTCAAGTTGGGCACTGGCACCTGGGGCAGCAGCGGCCAGGTGAATCTCGGGGCCGATGGATCCATGAGCTCCACGCCGCTGCATGTGCGCTTCAGCACCACCAACAACAACAACCGCTTCGCCAATGGCACCTACACGGCCAGCGCCACGGTGAGCTGCTACGACGGACCCTGATGGCAAGGCCCCCACGGGTTCTGGCGGGCCTGGGGCTGGTGCTGCTCGGCATGCCGAGCGCACCGGCCCTGGCCTTTGGCCAGGCCCCCCTGCGCCTGAGCGAGAGCCGGGGCGTGGTGCAACTCAGCAATCCGAGCGAGCGCAGCATTCGCCTCAACCTGCAGGTGTTTGCCGTGGTGCAGCAGCAGGGGCGCGCCAGTGCTGCCCTCACCCCCCTGCCGCTCGAGCAGGCCGAGCGATTGATCCGCCTGCGGCCCAGCCAGTTTCGCCTGGCCCCGGGAGCCAGCCGCATTGTTCCTTACACCGTTCTCGATCCCAGCCAGGACTTCTTCTTATGTGGCGTCTCGCTCCAGGGACTGTTCACCGTGCGGGTGTGCTCGCGCTGGCGCTCGGCGGCGGCTTCGTCAGCGGCAGCCTTCCCGGGCAAGACGCCCTAGCCCAGATCTACCTGGCCCCGACCCAGCAGTTTCCCCAGGGCTCGCGGGTCTCGATCGACCTGGGGGGCCTGCGCTGCAACGCCGATGGCGGCGCCCTGCCAAGCCTTTCGCTCTCGGCCGGGGCCTACCCCGACCAGTGGGGCAACAACATCAATGTTGCCCCCAACGCCAGCAACAGCAGCATCGGCAACCAGAGCAGCCTGCTGGCCCTGGTCACACTCAACATTCCCCTGGCCCGCAGCCGCAGTGAATTCAGCTGCCAGACCCTGCTCAAGGACGCCCAGATCAAGGCCCGCATCGACAATCTGCGCCTGCTGGTGGAGGAGAACGTGATCAGCGAAAGCCAGTACCAGAAGGCATTGCGGGCCCTGTTCGGACCGCAGTTTGACGAGCTGGGCGCCAGCGCCGTCAGCACGGCAGCCGGCCAGACGGTGGTGCTGCCCTCAACGGGCCAGGACCCGGGGGATCTGGGCCAGGCAGGTGGTGGCCGCCCGCGACAGCCGTGAACGACGCATGGCCCAGGCGGGCTGCAGACCGCAGGCGGCCCACTGCACGGCGCCACGGCCGTAGCGGCGGTTGAGCCCATCGATCACCGCCATCAGCCGCTCGCGGCGCAACTGCTGCTCAGGGGTGGTGGGCACCAGCAGGTGGTGCTGCAGCAGGTCGTCGGGCTGCAGCTGTTGCAGCAGCACACCGGCCTTGACCAGGAGCCTGTGGGGGCGAAACAGGCGCTCGGCCAGCGGCAGGGCCGCCGCCAGCAGCACGGCGGTGTCGTTGCTGGCCAGCGGCAGGGTCACCGTGGCCGAAGCGCTGTAAAAGCTGGCGGGTGCAAACGGACTCGTACGGGCAAACACGGTGATTGCGCCGGCCCGCTGGCGCTGCTGACGCAGCTTCTCGGCCGCCCGCACCAGGTAGGTGGCGATCGCCTCGCGCAGCTGCGCGAGGGTGGCGACCGGCTCGCTGAAACTGCGGCTGACGCAGGTCTCCTGCTTGGCCGGCGCCACGCTGATCAGCGGCAGACAGGCGTGACCCTGCAGCTCCTGCTGCAGCCGCAGCCCCACCACACCACACTTGCGGCGCAGCTCGCCGGCGGGCATGTCCCGCAGGGCGCGGGCATGGGCCACGCCCCGCAGGCGGCACCAGCGGGCCAGGCGCCGGCCGATGCCCCAGACATCCTCAATGGCGATCGTCTCCAGCAGGGCCTCGACATCGGCCGCGGCAGCCAGATCGAGCACACCGCCGCAGGCCGGATCGGCCTTGGCCGCCCGGTTGGCGATCTTGGCCAACACCTTGGTCCCGGCGATGCCCACTGCCACGGGCAGGCCCAGGTGGCAGAGCACCTGACGGCGCAGGGCGCGGCCCCAGTCGCTCAGATCACCGCCGGCCGGTCTGTGCAGCAGCCCGAAGGCCTCGTCGATCGAGTAGATCTCGAGGTCCTCGACCCAGCGCTCCAAGGTGCTCATCAACCGCTGGCTCATGTCGGCGTAAAGGGCGTAGTTGGAACTGCGCACCACAACCCCGTGGCGCTCGAGCTGAGCGCGCACCTTGAAATAGGGCGTGCCCATGGCGATGCCCAGGGCGCGGGCCTCGGCACTGCGCGAAACGATGCAGCCGTCGTTGTTGGAAAGCACCACCAACGGGCGACCGATCACAGCCGGATCGACCACCGCCTCACAGGAGGCATAGAAGTTGTTGCCATCGATCAGCACCGTGGCCAGCGCCATGCCCCCCTCTCAGCAGCGACGGATCACACAGCGGGCGACCCCCAGCAGCTGATGGTCGCCATCGGCCGGCAACGGCAGCAGCGGATAGTCCGGATGGGCAGCCGCCAGGGCCAGGCCGCCCCGCCAGCGCACCAGGCGCTTGACGGTGAAGCTGTCCCCGAGCCGAGCCACCACCACCTGGCCCGGCCGGGGCTCAAGGCCGCAATCGACCACCAGCAGATCGCCATGGCCGATGCCGGCCCCCTGCATCGAGACACCGCCGACCCGCAGCAGCACGGTGCGACCAGGGTCGCGCACCAGCAAGGCGGCCAGATCGAGGCCCAGAACGCCCCCGCGCAACAGATCTCATGCTAGTACATTTGTACGAAACGAAAGAGGTCGCAAGCCAGGGATGCGGGCCGAGGGATTGCGGACCGGGCAGCCGATGGGCGGGGCGGGTTGATGAGCAGGGCCGGTTACGAGCCGGGCAGGCGGCGGGAAGGCAGGCTGGCAGCCAACCCCCACCGCCAACCGCAGCCAGCATCTGCGGGTCGCCCTGCTGACAGCCGCGCTTGCAGCAGCACTGGTGCCCGCGGCCCTGCCGGACGCCCGGGCCGAAGAGGCCATTCGCGTGCGCTATCAGTGCCTGGGCCGGTTCGATGCGACAGAGGTGACGGCCCTGTTCTTCAACAAGGCGCCCAGCGAAGTGGTGCTGCTGGTCGGCAGCGAGGGAGCCCTGCGGCTGCCCCAGCAACGGGCGGCCAGCGGCGCCCGTTATGCCGACGGCACCGATGCCTTCTGGATCAAGGGGGACCGGGCCAACTGGACCCGGGGCACAACGATGACCTGCCAGACCGTCCCCAGCCGAGTCAGTTCAGACCGAAGCTCCCCGGAGCCCACTCGGTGATCAGACGCTCGAGCCGAACCAGCTGATAACGGTTGTGCTCGCTGGGGTGGTGCGCGTAGCGAAGACGCAGCTCGCGCAACTGGGCCTCCAGCGCATTCAGCACAGGATGGTTGCTGTTCACAGACATGGCCCGCTTACCAACCAAATCTTAAGCGAAACGGAAGCGGTCCGCATCGTGTCGGCGGTCAGACGGTACCAACGGCGACAATCAGGCGCCAGAGTCGGATCAATCGTCACATCCGCCATGGGCCGTCGCAGCACTTCCCAGCCCCCGACCCCGTCGCCCGCGGTGATCAAGCTGCAGATCGTGGGCGCCGTGTTTGTGCCGCTGCTGCTGCTGGGCCTGTGGCTGCAGCATCAGGGCTTCTGGTGATAGCGGGGTCGAGGGCTGGGCAACAGGTGATGCACAGCGTGGATCACCACCCCCCAGATCAGCAGGTGGGGATCATCGCCGCTCAAGACCAGGGGCGCGACAGTCGGATCAGACGCCACCAGACGCCAGTGGGGCGCGCGCCCCTCGAGGCGCCGTAACAGCAACTGGCCGCCATGGGCCACCACCACCGTGGAGCCACACCGGGGCGCGACGCTGCGATCGACCACCAGCAGATCGCCATGGCCAATGCCGGCGGCCGCCATGGCCTCGCCCTCGACCCGTAGAAAGAAGGTGGAACTGGGATGGGGCACCAGCTCCACATTGAGATCGATGGAGGACTCAACATAGTCGGCCGCCGGACTGGGGAAGCCGGCCGCCACCGCCTCGAGCGCCAGCGGCAACAGCCATGGCGCACCCCCCGGGCACGAGTCGCCCAGCAGCACCAGATCAGCCCCCGACCCCACCGCCGCACCGCAGACTGGTACAGATGTTCGCATGCCAGGTCGTCTGTGGCGGCCGCGATCAGCCCGGACGCCGCTCCTGACCGGGGGCCGCCAGGTCGCGGCGATGGGGCAGGTTGCCGAAATGCTCCCGGGCCAGGGCCAGCAGCTGGGCCTCGCTGCAGGCCGAGGCATCGACGCTGGCGCTGGCGACGATGCGCTGCAGCAGCGGGGGATGACGGTGCCTGAGATGGCGCAGCAACAGGTTGCGCATGTCGCTCTCGCCGTGACCATGGCCCAGCAGCAGCACCGCGTCGGCGTCCTGGATGGCCAGGGCGATCTGCTCGAGATAGGCATGGTCCAGGGGGGCCCGCTGCCCGGCGATGTCACGGTCGTGGCGATGGCTGAGGTTTTCACCGCTGGCCCAGAGGCCATGGGGCTGCAGCACGGCCTGATCGACGGCCTCGCCATCAAGGCGAAACAGACGGGTCTGGCGATGGTCAAGGACCAGCACCAGCCGCCGGGCCTGATCTCCCCGGGGGGCGTCGGGGATAGGCTCCGGATGGCTGGAGCTGATGCCGGCTGCCGCCAGCAGGTGGCGCAGCCGCTGGATCGCCTCAGCATCGAGAGCGCCCGCGTGCAACCCACCACCACCGGCATGGATCCAGCTGCGCGGACCCTGGGGGAAGACCACCTCCAGACGCGATCCCTCACGGTGCAGGTCGGCACCGAGGGCCGCCAGCAGAGCCTCCACCTCGGACAGGCGCAGGCCATGGGGCAGGGGATGGCACCCGAGCAACGCCAGGGTGCGCTGGTGATGACGGCTGAGTTCAGACATCGCCTGCAGGCCCACGACTGCCCCGATGCTGACGACGCCGGGGCGGGCTGACGGCCATCGCGGACCGAGTCCGCCCAAGGGCAGAACAGGCATCCCTACCTATGGCCAGCAGCCCGACATGCCCTGAGACTGATGGCATCGATTCGGAGGCCCAGACATGGATGACACTCCACCCCGCCAGACGCCAGGAGTGCGCTGACCGCAGGCCCCTGCTCCAACAGTCTTGTCCTGATCTGCGGTTCCCCGGTTCACACAACCACCCGACGCATCGCCTCAGGTGCCCCCGGGTTGATGGGAGCCGATCCTTGGACACCATGGCCCCAGGCGCCGCCTTGAGCAGCTCCGAAACGAATTGATCACCCAGAAGCAACGACGCAGCATCACTTGGTGAAGCAACGCCCCCGGCCAGCCCGGGGGCCGACACCAGATCAGGCCTGTCCGGCCTTGGCGTCACCGTTCTGCAATCCCGTTTTCAAGTCGATTTCACTGCTTTTGTGTTCACCCAGGCCCGGCACCGATGGTGTCGGGCCTTTTGACATGGGCGGACTATCTCCACAACCGCGCTGGAGCACCTGGCGGCGCAGGGACTGCAACGGCTCAGCGACCGGGGCCTGGCGGGCATAGAGCAACGCCCAGGCCAGGGGCACATCGCCGTCTTCCAAAGCCCGGTTGATGGCAGCCATCCAGGCATCAACACGGCGGCCCAGGGTCTGCATCAGGGTGGCGGTGGCCGCCATGCGGGTGGGGCCGGCAGCCTGCAGACGCACATGGGCAAAGGCATCGGCGGCGGCTCCCAGGGGCTGCAGCCGCAGCAGCACCCTCTGGCCGGGCTGCAGGGGTGGCAGGGGCCAGAACAACGGCAGGGCCAAGGCACGGCCGGCAGCAGCCTGACGACTCCAGAGCAACCGCCCCTGACCGGTCTCCACCCTCACCTGTTGCAACGGTTCGACCACCAGCAGGGTGGGGAAGGCGGTGGGAACCTCGCCAAAGGCATCGGCCTCATCGATGGGTTCCACCCGGGGGGAGAGCACACAGAGCACAACCGGAGCACCCTGACGGGTCGCAGCCCTGGCCGGCGCCAGTGGAGCCGACCAGGAGCCCAGCCCCGCCAGGGCCAACAGTCCGGCGACCAGCGGTTTCAGCAACATGCCGCCTCGCCGCCGGCCCCGGTGGCGAACGGCAGGCCCCCACCGCAGCCGGGAAACAGACCGAAATGGTGCTGGAAATCGCCCACAAACCTGAAATGGGGCGCCAGCCGGCTCTGCTGCAGCATCCGGTAGGTGTTGCCGCAGACCGGGGCAAGCCGACCGGTCTCGAAGTGGTGATGGGCATCGAGATCCAGGGCATGGGGCTGGCCCGCCACCGTGCCCAGGTACGTCACCGCCTGACCATGGTCTTCGCAGGCATCCTCGAGCTGATCGAGGTGGAACAACCGGTAGGTGGCCGAGAAGAACCGGGTCTCGCCCGTGCGCGCCGCCAGTTCCGGATCGGTGATCGCCAGAGGCCGGCTGCTCACCAACCGCGGATCGGCGAAGCCGTTGGCGCGGGCCAACCGCAGAAAATCGTTCCAGTAGAGGGCGCCCGCGAGGCACTCGCCGTAGAGCACGGGATCACTTCTGAGGCCCGGATCGAGACGGCGGTCGGCGTAGACATCGGCGAAATAGAACTCACCGCCGGGCTTGAGCAGATGCCGCACACCGGCCAGTACCGCAGCCTTGTCGGTGGCCAGGTTGACGACACAGTTGGAGACCACCACATCGAAGCTGGCGGGTTCAAGGCCCAGCTGGTCGAGCTGCTCAATCAACCCTTCAACGAACCGCACATTGCCGTAGCCGAACTGCTCGGCGTGCCAGGCCTGATGGGCCGTGGCCAGCGCCAGCTGCTCGGCGGTCATGTCGACCCCCACCACGGCGCCGGCAGCACCCACCAGCTGGGACAGCAGATAGACATCGCGACCGCTGCCGCAACCCAGGTCGAGCACACGCGCACCCTCGAGCAGGGGTGGAGCCACCAGACCGCAGCCGTAGTAGCGGGCGCTCACCTCCGGATGGATGCGGGCCAGCAACGGTTTGAGAGCAGCAGGCACGCTGCTGGCATCGCAACAGGCGCTGGTGCGCAGATCGGCACTGCTGGTCAGGGTGCTGCCGTAGTACTGGCGCACGCCCTGCTGCACAGCTTCGGCACTGGTGGTTGCTGGCATCGGCCCGACTTGCAGTGATTCCAGGATGATCCCAGTTGAGGGATCAACGCAGGGCGCCGCCACAGCTCGATCCACTGCCGGCGGTGCAACCAAAGCAATGACTGTCGACTGCGATCGGCGCCTCGGCGGGGTCCCACTGCAGCAGGTGAGCCAGATGCAGCTGCTGCGCCCCTGCTGCCACGGCCGGGCGGACCCGGGACGCCAGAGGCAACCGCAGCATCTGGTTGAAATCACAGTCGTAGAGCCATCCCTGCCAGTCGACACTGATCAGGGAGCGGCACATCACCTGGCTGAGATTGGCGGGGTTGTGGTTCAGTTCCAGCAGCTGCTGGTAGGCCTCGAGCTCACCACTGCGGTGCAGCTGATCGGCAAAGCGGGCGATCGGCATGTTGGCCAGGGCCAGCAGCCGGTTGAAGACGACGCCGTGGGTCTCGCCCAGATGGAGGCGGTAGGCCTCTTCAAGCTGCAGCTGGGGCGACGGCAGGGTCGCCCCCTGGGGATTGAACACCAGATCGAGGACCAGCCCGCTGCCCGCCTGGCCATAGCCCAGGGCGTTGAGCTGCTGGAGGCCGGCGATGCTGCGCGCGAACACCCCCACGCCGCGCTGCCGGTCGACATTGTCCTGCAGATAGCAGGGCAACGAGGCCACCACCCGCACCCCCTGCTCGGCCAGAAACACGGCCAGGTCCTCCTGTCCGGGCTCGCTGAGGACCGTCAGGTTGCAGCGGTCGATCACGCCGACGCCAAGGGCTCGCGCCTGGCACACCAGCTCGCGAAAGCCCGGATGGAGCTCCGGGGCACCGCCGGTGAGATCGAGGGTCGCGATGCCGCGGGCTGAAAGCACCTGAGGGACCAGCGCCAGCGTGGCGGCCTCCATCATCTCCGTGCGATTTGGCCCCGCATCCACGTGGCAGTGGCTGCAGGCCTGGTTGCAGCGGTAGCCCAGGTTCACCTGCAGGGTGGTCAGAGCCCCGCGGCGCAAGGGGGGAAACGCCAGCGGGGCGAGAGCGACAGCGGCCATGCTCATGGACTGATCCGGGCCCGCTCACCCCAGGCATGCAGGCCATCGAGCACGGGAATCAGCTCGCGGCCCATGGCGGTCAGGGCGTACTCCACCCGCGGCGGTACCTCGGGATACACCGTGCGCGCGACCACGCCATCGGCTTCGAACTCCCGCAGCTGTGCCGTGAGCACCTTCTGGCTGACGCCAGTGAGCGCGCGCTGCAGATCAGAGAAGCGCCGCACCCCCTCGATCAACTCGCGCAGGATGAACAGTTTCCAGCGGCCCTGGATCACCCGCAGCGCAAGTTCGGCCTTGCAATCGGTGTGATCGTGGCTGCCCTGAAAACCGTCCTTGGAAGGGAGCTGTTGATCCACGTCTGTTGATCCAATCGTTACCAACGGGTACCAGAGCCACTTTGAAGTGCCGTCTTGGGCTGGCGCCGAAGACAGGCTGACCATGCTCAAGACATCCGTGGGTCCATCCTGGCGCCCCACCGCACAACCCATCAACCATGACAAACAGCAGCCACCCCCAAGCACTCGCCCTGGAGGCCGGCACCCATGCCCTCTGCACCTGCGGGCTGAGCAAGAACGGCGCCTTCTGCGACGGCAGCCACACCAGGTTGACCAACCCGGCTGCGGCCGGCACACGTCAGCGGCCCTGGTGGCAGTTCTGGAACTGACTGGAACTGAACTGTCGGAGCAACAGCAAAGCTTTCCCCAGGTTTCACCAACCGCCATGACCGATCTGTTCACTCCCCTGCAGCTGGGAACTCTGGAACTCCCCAACCGCATCTGGATGGCACCGCTGACCCGCTGCCGCGCTGAGGAGGGCCATGTGCCCGGAGCGCTGATGGCCGAGCACTATGCCCAGCGGGCCAGCGCCGGGCTGATCGTGGCCGAGGCCACGATGGTGATGGAAGGCCACTCGGCCTTCTGGCATGAACCGGGCATCTACAACGACGCTCAGGTCGCTGGGTGGCGTCTCACCACCGATGCCGTACACCAGGCCGGCGGACGCATTGTGCTGCAGCTGTGGCATGGCGGCCGGGCCTGCCATCCGCTGCTCAACGGCGGCCGTCAACCGGTGGGCCCCAGCCCCATCGCGATCACCGGAGACGAGGTGCACACCCCCGAGGGCAAACAGCCCTACGTGGTGCCGCGGGAACTGGGCGACGATGAGTTGCCCGGCATCGTCGAGGGCTTTCGGCTGGCCGCACGCCGCGCCATGGCCGCCGGCTTTGACGGCGTCGAGGTGCATGGCGCCAATGGCTACCTGCTGGATGCGTTTCTGCGGGATGGCAGCAACCACCGCAGCGGTCCCTACGGCGGGGCGATCGAGCACCGGGCGCGCCTGCTGCTTGAGGTGCTCGAGGCGGTGGCCCTGGAAACGCCGCTGCTGGGGCTGCGCCTGTCACCGCTCAACGGCTTCAACGCCATGGCCGATTCCGACCCGATCGCTCTGATCACGTGGCTGGCCCAGCGTCTCAATGCGCTGCCGCTGGCCTATCTGCACCTGATGCGCGGTGACTTTCTGGGGCAACAGCAGGGTGATGTGCTGACTCCGGTGCGCGCGCACTACCACGGGCTGCTGGTGGCCAACATGGGGTACACGGCCGCGGAAGCCAACGCCGCCATCGCCGCCGGTGCGCTCGACGCAGTGGCCTTCGGCACCGGCTTTCTGGCCAACCCCGATCTGCCGGAACGGTTCCGTCAGGGCGCACCGCTCAACCAGGCGGACCCTGCCAGCTTCTACAGCCCCGGTCCGGCGGGCTACACCGATTACCCAACCCTCAACGCCATCGCATGAACCCACAGCCATCCCCCGACGTTCTGGTGATTGCAGCCAGCAACGGCGAGAACCTGAAACTGGCGGAACGCTTTGCCGAGACCGCCAGAGACCAGGGTCGTTCAGCCGAGGTGCTGGATCTGACCGAGGTGGCGTTGCCCCTGTTCAGCCCCAGAGCCCTGAGCCAGGGCACCCCTGAAGCGCTGGCAAGCCTGCAGGCGATCCTGCAGGCTGCTCCCCACTGGGTGATCTGCGCCCCCGAATACAACGGCTCGATTCCACCGGTGCTGACCAGCGCCATCGCCTGGCTGTCGGTGCAGGGCGACGATTTCAGGGCCCTGTTCAACGGCCGACCGATCGCGATGGCCACCCACTCAGGCGGTGGTGGCCACACGCTGATGGCTGCCCTTCGCTTGCAGCTGTCCCATCTGGGGGCCCATGTGGTGGGCCGCCAGCTGGTGAGCAACACCAACAACCCCGCCAAGGACGCCTCGATCGCCGACCTGATGGCCCGTTTGCTGCGCCTGCCGCCCGCCGACGCCTGAGATTCCCGCCATGACCGCTCCAACCGGCCCCACCCCAACGACGCAGCACCTGCCGCCCGGACTGGTCTGGCGTGGGGCCAGCGAACGCTTCCACAGCCGCAACGACTGGCTCGACAGCCGGCACACGTTTTCGTTTGCCGGACACCACGATCCCGCGTGGATGGGGTTCGGCCCCCTGCGGGTGATCAACGACGACACCATCGCCGCCGGCCAGGGTTTCGGCATGCACCCACACCGCGACATGGAGATCGTCACGGTGATGGTCACGGGCCAGCTCAACCACCGCGATTCGATGGGCCACAGCGCCGTGCTCCAGGCGGGAGAAGTGCAACGCATGAGTGCCGGCACAGGCATCGTGCACAGCGAAATCAACCAGGGCGCCGGGCCCTGCCGGCTGCTGCAGATCTGGATCGAACCCAGCCGAGCAGGCCTGACGCCCGCTTACGAGCAGAAACCGTTCGTCATCGCTGACGACTGGACACCCCTGCTCGATCCCCAGGGTGAGGGGGGGGCCATGGTGATCCACAGACCGGTGCGGTTGTGGCGGGCCCGGCCCGGGATGGGCAAGCGACTGCAGATCCCTGTGGGGGCAGAACCCCTGCTCTGGCTTCAGCTGATCGCAGGGCAGGCCCAGCTCGATCTGGCCGACGCCGCGCCGCTGCCCCTCAGCCAGGGAGATGGGGTGGGCTTCAGCCCGGCAGCCGCCACGCTCAGCAGCAACGCCCACGACACCGATGTGCTGCTGTTTGCCATGGCCTGACCACACCAGGGCCGTGCAACCAGAGCGGCCTGACAGCCCAGAGCGGCCTGACAGCAACGGATCGCCGCATACATTGAGACCGCCCATGGGGATGGCAACGCCCCGCCAGCTGCCGATGTTGAATCCACCCTGCGGCTACAGAACCCTCGCCATCGCGGGTCTGGTCAGCAACATCCTGGCCCTGCCCCTGGGGATGGCCGCGATCGTGGTCGACCCCACCTGGCGCACCGCCAACATCGCCGTGGTCGCAGGTGCGGTGTTGCCAACCGCCGTGGTGGGCATCGTCGCTTCAACGGCTCTGCTGCGGTGGCGCCGCTGGGGACAGGTGCTGGCGATCGTGACCCTGGCCATGGCCCTCACGGCAGGCGTGCCCTACGCCATCGTGCGACTTGTGCTGGTGGATCAGAACC
The DNA here is from genome assembly GCA_010027605.1 of Synechococcaceae bacterium WB9_2_112. Taxonomy (GTDB): domain Bacteria; phylum Cyanobacteriota; class Cyanobacteriia; order PCC-6307; family Cyanobiaceae; genus RGUW01. The sequence goes on from RGUW01000010.1 coordinate 25,100, forward strand.
GAATGCTGACGGCGGTTCTGGCCGCGCTGTTGACAACGGCCAGCACCGCAGCCCTGGTGTACTGGTGCAGGCCTGCGATCCGCCGCTACCTCAGCTGAACCGCATCGGCAAGGGGCTGCAGCGCCCGATTCCGGAAGATGTTGTGAAGACGACAGACCGATCGCCTGCGCGGATCAATCATGACAACAGTGCGTTGGTTGCGTTGTGGAACACGTTCTGCCCGCGGGCCGCACCGGCGTGCGGCAGTACCGCCTGGTCGACCACCGGGGCTGCCCCCATCCGGTGCTCGACGACCTCTATGAATCCCTCGATGCCGCCTGGGACGAGGCCAGGGGTTGGTGGCACGAGCAGTTCGGGTCCGACCAGGGGCCTGTAGGGATCGGGATCGAGGTGAGCACCGGTTGCGGCAGCTGGCGCACGTTGCGCTACCCGGGCTGCTGAGCGACGCCGGTCTCAGGGGCGTCGCGTTGCCGTCAGCTCAGGCGCCAGATCCGGTGGGGGCAGCAATGGCGGCAGGTGGGGTGTGGGGTCATGGGCCAGGGCACCCTGGGGGCCACTGCGCAGCTCGAAGTGAAGATGGGGGCCGGTGGCCGAGCCGGTCATCCCCAGGGCACCAAGCCGCTCGCCCTGGGCCAGTTCAGCGCCCAGGACCACATCGATGCGCTCGAGATGGGCATAGAGCGTCTGAACGCCATCGGGATGGTCAAGCATCACGGTGAGCCCGTACCCCGCCAGTGACTCGGCCAGCACCACCCGGCCCGCCCGGGCGGCCAGCACAGGGGTGCCTTGGGGTGCGGCGAAATCGACGCCCGTGTGCATCCGCCAGGCCGAGCGGTTCTCCGAATAGCGCCAGCCCCAGGGGTCGATCTGCAGGGCAACCTGCGCCAACGGATAGGCCAAAGGGGGCAACACGGAGGCAGCGGTGCCGCCGCTGAACCCGACCAGGGGGGCAACAGGTGCCGTCAGGGGCACCGCAGTCGGCATCTGCAACGGTCGCTCGGCCCCGTGCACCGCTCCTCCCTGCACAGTCCCCGACCCCAGCAGCAGCCCGGCGCCGATCAGAGCGATCAGACGCGGCAACCGAGCTCTCACCTCAGGGTTCACCAGCGGTCGGGCATGTAGATGCGCAATGTGCCGTATCCAAGCGATGCAGGCGAGGGGTTCGGACCACTGGGAAAGGCCGTGACCTGGAACATGTAGGTGTCGGCCATGGAGGGATTGCTCCAGGGCTTGAGCATCAGCGTGACCGTGTTGCCGGGTCGCACAGGCTGCGGAAACACAACCCGGAAGGTGCGTTCTGCCTGGTCGAAACGCACCTGCACCGGTAGAGCGGGCCCCTCCTGCCGGGGCCGCCCCAGAAACGCGCGACTGGCCTGGAGATCGAACGGAAACCAGCGATCCACCCCACGGGTCTGGGTGATGACCAGTTCGCCCAGGGAGGCGCCGGCAGCCGCATCAAGCTCAATGGTGAAGTAATACTCGGCAAACGGCTGCCAGGTCGTGGTGTAGTAACTGATCAGGTCCACCGACCAGGGTGGCCGGTTGAAGTAGGTCCTGCCGTTGAGTTCGATGGCCCGGCCATCGACGCTCATAGCCAGGAGCAGGGACGCTGTGGCAGCGCCCTTGCACAGCAAGCGACTCCAGCGGATCCGGGCCATCAACGGGCAGCAGCTGAAGCTGAAGTTAGTCAGATCAGGCTGATCAGACAGACCCCACAAAACCGATCGGATCCTGATCACGGCGGTGCTGCAGCGTCAGGGCCGGACCCTGGCCCCCCGGGTCGCTCGGGTCGAGCCGGGCCGTGGCTTCCAGGGCCTGGCGCAGCACGCGGGCGGCATGGAGACCCATGTCACGCGGCACGCTGATGCGGTCACGCAGATAGCGCAGGGCCGCTGCCGTTCCCGCCGGAGGCTCACTGCTGCCAGCAGGTTCCATAACCAGCCCGGCCAGAGCAGCCCTGAGGGCCGCGTCCACCCGTGGGATCTCAAGGCCGGTGGCGGCAGCCATGCGGCTGATCAGGGTGGGGGCATGACGCAGCACCCGCCCCAGGGCCTCCTGAGCCGCGGCCGATCCAGTGCACCTCCAGGTGGTTTCAGGATCGGGCTCCTGCACAGGCCACGGGCCAGCATCGATGGCGGCTGCCAGCTGGCGTTGCTGCGGCATCCCGTTGGCATGGCAGCCCCCCATCTGGGGCGGCAGATCATGGGCGTGGGTGTGAAAGTCGCTCTGGGTCCCCCGGTAGGTGGGCCGCTGCTCAAGTGCCGCAAACCAGGCGTGGATTCCGGGATGCTCCCGGCGCAGCACAAATCCCTTGTAGTAAGCCAGGCTGGCGCTCATGCGCTCGAGGTAGGGCACAAACACCAGGTCTGCGGTGACGGGGGCCTCACCCAGCAGAAACGGTCCGGGGGTTGAGGCCAGCGCGTCGTCCATGGCCGCAGCCAGGCGCTGGAACTGCTGGCGGCAGCGCTGCTCCTCAGCGGCGCTCAGCCCCGGGGTGCACAACCACTGGCACCAGGCCCGAAACAGCAACCGCTCCAGCTGGCGCAGCTGCAGCACGGTCGGATCCTCGAAACCCAGAGGGCCGAGCGGTCCGAAGGTCTGCTCCAGCGCCGCCAGGATGCGGTCACTCTCGGTGAGGAGGCGGCCATCGAGCTCAAGCGCGGGCAGCATGCCCGAGGGCACCAACCGGGTGAACCAGGCTTCTTTCTGCCCGTAGCAGAACATGGTCACCTTGCGGATCCGGTAGGGGATCCGGCGCTCCTCGAGCCAGAGCCAGATCTTCTGGCAATAGGGACACCAGGCGTGGTGATCGCGGTACAGGGTCACCCGCACCGCTGCCTCGCTCTGGCCGAACAGGCGGAGGGTCGCCTGGGCATTGGTGGGACCGTGGCAACGCTGCCGGGCCAGCGCCCCGGGCTCGAGGGGTGGATCCCACTGCCGCAGGGAATCCCAGCTGGGGGGCTGCATGCATCGGCCTTGGGCTGGATGGACCCTAACGGGTGCCGCTGCCAGGCCGGCGCTCACGCTGCCGCTGTGGCGATCCCTAGCATCGGCATGACATTTTCGCTCCAGCGATGTTCGACGCCTTCACCAAGGTTGTGGCCCAGGCCGATGCCCGTGGCGAATTTCTGAGTGCCGGTCAGATCGATGCTCTGGCGGCCATGGTTGCTGACAGCAACAAGCGCATGGATGCCGTCAACCGCATCACCTCCAACGCTTCCGCCATCGTCACCAACGCTGCCCGCGAACTCTTCGCCCAGC
>RGUW01000091.1 GCA_010027605.1 Synechococcaceae bacterium WB9_2_112
AATCAAACGGCACTTCGTGCAGCCGGGGCTGCCGGCGTTGCACCTCGGCCGGCGACAGTCCGGCCGCCGCCGCCGCCCGCAGCAGCGCCGTTTCGGTGCTGTCGCCCACGGCACGCCAGGGTTCGTGGCTCGAGGTCTCATGCTCGAGCCGGGCGTTGGAGCACAGGCAGACCCAGGCCAGCAACCGCTGCCGCAGCGCTGCGCCGGACTCCGGCAGCCAGAGCTCCTCGAGTTCCATCTGGCCTTCGGTGAGGGTGCCGGTCTTGTCGCTGCAGATCACGCTGAGGGAACCCAGCGTCTCGACCGCCGAGAGGCGCCTGACCAGGGCACGCTGCCGGGCCATGCGCTGCACGTTGATGGCCAGCGACAGGGTGACCGTCGGCAGCAATCCCTCGGGCACGTTGGCCACGATGATGCCGATCGCGAAGATCAGGCTCTCCTGGCTGCCCATGCCCACCAGCCAGTGGCTCAGCAGAAAGATCACCGCCCCAAGCCCCAGGGCGATCGCCGTGATCGTGCGCACGATCTGCGCCACCTGCAGCTCAAGGGTGCTGGGACTGCGCGGCGTCTGGGCCGACAGCCTGGCCACATGGGCAAATTCGGTTTCGGCACCCGTTGCAAACACGATCCCCGTGCCGCGGCCCGAAGCCACGGTGGTGCCCGCCAGGGCCAGATTGGCCCGCTCTCCGGCCGGCAGCAGCGGTTGCCTCAGGGCACCGGCATGACGTGCCAGCGGCAGCGATTCACCGCTCAGCAGCGACAGGTCGAGATAGAGCGCCTGGGCGTCGATCAGCCGGCAGTCGGCCGGCACCTTGTCGCCGGCTTCGAGCAGCAGCAGGTCGCCCGGCACCACCGCCGCCGCGCTCAGCACGGTGAGGGCCCCGTCGCGCCACAGCTGAACCTGCTGGGGCAGCGCCCTGACCAGGGCGGCCATGGTGCGTTCGGCCTGGTACTCCTGCCAGAACGAGAACAGACCGTTGACCAGCACCACCACCCAGATGGCGATGGCCAGTTGCGGTGTGCCGGCCAGCAGGGCCAGCCCGCCGGCCACCCACAGCAGCAGGGCCATCAGGTGCAGCAGTTGGTCTCCCATTCGCCGCAGCACCGAGCGTCGCTGGGGCGGGGGCAGGCTGTTGGGGCCGAACCGCTGCAGGCGCAGCTCGGCTTCGGCCTGGCTCAGGCCCCGGGGCCCGCTGCCCAGGGCCTGCAGCGCCGCGTCGGGGTCCAGAGTCCAGATCGGCTGCGCGGCAGACAGATGCATCGAGAGGGCCGAGGTGGGGGGAGCATTCCTGCTGCAGTTCGGCAGGCCTGAAACAGGACCTGTTGGGCTGTTTATAGGGTCGAAATCAACAGGAACCGGTCCGATCCTCCATGGCGCCTTACCCCGACTATCCGGTTCCGGTGAATGAATCCCATCGTCTGCGCGAACTGGAGCGTTACGGCCTCGATCAAGGCAGCGATGATCCGCAGTATTGCCGCATTCTGGAGTTGACCGCCGATCTGCTGGAGATGCCGATCGGCCTGGTTTCACTGGTCGATGAGCGTTGTCAGCGCTTTCTCTGTCGCCATGGACTTGAGGTGCGCTCCACGCCCAGGGAGATGGCCTTCTGTGCCCATGCCATCGCTGCCGTCGAGGCGCCTTTTGTGATTGAGGATGCGCGGGAGGACCCTCGTTTCGCCAACAATCCACTGGTGCTTGGACCGCCCTACATCCGCTTCTATGCGGGGATGCCGTTGTGCACACATCGTGGTTACAACCTGGGCACGTTGTGTGTGATTGATACCGAGCCACGTCAGTTCAGCCAGCAGCAGCGACACCGACTCGCCGAGATGACGGCTCTGCTGATGCGCGAGATCGAGTGGCGTCACCAGAGTCGGTTGTGTCCGTTGACCGGTCTGCACCGTCGCGATTCGTTCTTTGAACTGGCCGAAAAGGAATTCAGGCGCGCCCGGGAGAACCATTGGCCGCTGGCACTGCTGAGCTTCGATCTCGACAACTTCCGCCAGATCAACATGCGCTGGGGCCATGCGGCGGGCGATCAGGTGCTGATCGATCTGGTGGCCCTGTGCCAGAGCCTGCTCGATGAGGATGATCTGATGGCCCGGATCTATGACGAGGAGTTTTCACTGTTGATCGTCGGCAAAGATGATGCTGAAGCCATGGCTCTTGCCGAACTCGTGCGTCACTCTGCTACTGAAATGCATGGCATTTTCTCCACATCGGAGTACCGGGTCTGCCTGAGTGGTGGTATCAGCAGCATCGCTTCCAATGACAGCTGCTTTGAGGACCTGTTCGGCCGAGCCGAACAGGCGCTGATGCTGGCCAAGAACAATGGACGCAACCAGATCGCCCGGCTGCTGGCTCAGTGAACCGGCCGCTGATCTGCTGTGCCATTGATTGACTCTGAGGTCCGACCTGTTTGAGCTGATTAGGTTGCAAGAGCCCTCCTGGATTCAGCAACCATGGAATTGACCAAATGGGAGCCTCTGCGTGAGATTGAGGACTTCTTTGACCGTTACAGCCGCTCGCTGGCGTTTCCTTTCAGCCGGGCCCTCGAGCCGGCAACCAATGGCGGTTGGCTGCCTCGGGTCGATGTCAGCGAAAATGACGACGCCTATGTGATCAAGGCTGAGATTCCTGGTATCAACAAAGATGATGTCAAGGTCAGTCTGGACAACGGTGTCTTGATGCTTCAGGGCGAGCGTCGCCAGGAACGCGACGAAAAGGGCTGGCGTTTTCACCGCATGGAACGCTCCTACGGGCATTTCATGCGTTGTTTCACCCTGCCCACCAATGTGGATGCCGAGCACCTCAAGGCCAGCTTCCACAACGGACTGCTCGAGGTCGACATCCCCAAACTTGAGAAGGCAACGCATCACGCCGTGCAGGTGCCGGTCGAGGGTTGAGGCCTTCGGCTGGGGGCTCAGGCTGCGGGCTCAGGCCTCGGGCCTGAGCTCCCCTGCCGTGCCCGACCGGGCCTGTTGCAGCAAGGCCTGCACGTCGGCATCACGGAGCTGGCTGAAATCGTCGTAGAAGGCCCCCACGGCATAGAGCCCCGGAACGGCGATCACGGCCACCAGGTCATCGACCAGGGGCCGGAGCTCCTCGACCAGTTCGGCGTCCAGCACGGGAACCGCCAGGATCAGGCGCTCCGGTCTGCTGCGGCGCAGCGCCAGCAGGGCGGCCCTCACGGTCATGCCGGTCGCGATGCCATCGTCGACGACGATCACGTGACGTCCGCGCAGATCCTGCGGGCGCGCATCGCCAAACCGCTGTTGACGGCGCAGGAGTTCAGGCATCGCGGCCGCAACGAGCCGTTCCCGTTGGGTCTGGCTCAGGGGTGTGCGGGCCAGGGCGGCCTGGTTCCAGACCACACTGCCGCCCGAAGCGATCGCCCCCAGCGCGTATTCGGGCTCCAGGGGGCTGGCGAGTTTGCGCACAGCCCAGCAGCGCAGGGGCAGATGGAGCTGCTGGGCGATCGCGGCGGCCACGGCGACGCCGCCCCTGGGCAGCCCGATCACGGTGGTGCTGTCTGCGCGATCGCGCCATCGCTGCAATCGCCCGGCCAGGGCGATCCCTGCCTCCCAGCGATTCGGCCAGAGGTGGTGTGGAACGGCCATGGTGCGGACCTTATCGAGGCTGCCGCGCGGGCTCCGGTGACTGAGGCTCGTGGGCCACGCATCTGCCGCAGATCCTGGGTGGCTGCGGTTTGGCCGGGCTCGGCGGTGCTGGGCTTGGAACGTCTCAGTGACCTGTCATGTCGAACCCACCAGCCTTGATCCGTGCGCTCACCGATCAGGTCGATGTCGGCTTCGCCGGTGAGCGCCCCTGGGACCTGGTGGTGCACGATCAGTCCTTCTATGGCGATCTGCTGCGCCGGGGCAGCCTGGCCCTGGGTGAGGGTTACGTGAACGGCCGCTGGGATTGCGCAGCGCTGGATCAGCTGTTCACCCGTCTGCTCAGCCTGCCGGCCAGCCGGGAAGCGGCAGTGGGCTTCGATCCACGGGCCCGGTTGCAGGCCAATCTGCAACGTTGGCTGGAGCGCTGGGTCAACTGGCAGACGCGCCGCCGGTCGTTCCGGGTGGGACAGCAGCACTACGACATCGACACGCGGGTCTACGCGGCCATGCTCGATTCGCGCCGCATTTACAGCTGTGCCTGCTGGCATGCCGCCGATGACCTCGAGACGGCTCAGACCCACAAGCTGGAGCTGATCTGTCAGAAGCTCCAGCTCAGGCCAGGTCAGCGGTTGCTGGATCTTGGTTGCGGTTGGGGAGGTCTGGCGGCCTATGCCGCGCGCTTCTTCGGGGTGCAGGTGGTCGGCATCACGGTGTCGGCCGAACAGGCGCGCTTCTGCCGGCAGACGTATCAGGATCTGCCATTTGAGGTGCTGCTGTGTGATTACCGCGCACCAGAACTGTTGTCATTGCAGCCGTTTGATCGTGTGGTCTCGATCGGCATGCTGGAGCATGTCGGTCGCCTCAACGACCGCACCTTCTTCGGTGTGCTTGAGCGCATGCTCAAGCCCGAGGGCCTGGCATTGATCCAGACCATCGGATCCCATGACACCAACCGCGACCTGGATCCCTGGATCAACACCTACATCTTTCCCGACGGTCGGCTGCCTTCAGCCCAGCAGGTCTGCCAGGGATTTGAACCCTGGTTTCTACTTCAGGACTGGGAAAATTTTGGTTTTGACTATGACCGCACCCTGATGGCCTGGTGGCAAAATTTCGAGCGCTTCTGGCCGCTTCTCAGTGGTGAGTTAGATGGCCGCTTTTATCGTTTTTGGAAGTATTATTTGCTTTCATGTGCGGGATTTTTTCGCTCAGCACAGGGACAGCTGTGGCAATTTGTGTTGACCAAGAAAGGATGCTCTAGGCCCTATCGTTCGCTGCGTTTTCGTCTGTGTGAGCTTGCAGATCTTCCTGCTGCGGTCACGCTGTAAACGGGTCGCAACCCAATTTTTCTGAGGTCCTGAGCTTCAGGATTTTGAGGCGAATTCAGTTTCCTGAATGTCGGATGCTTTTGGTGATTATCTCAAGTCCATTGGTCGGGTTCCGATCCTCACTCCTGCCGAAGAGGTCCACCTGGGAACACTGGTGCGACAGTGGCAGGATGAGCCTTCACCCGATCTCTCCATGAGCCGTAGGGGGCGTCGAGCCATGGAGCGTATGGTCAGTGCCAATCTGAGGTTGGTGGTGGCCGTTGTGATGCGTCAGAACCGGAGAATTCAGCACCTGAATCATGATCCCCTTGATCTCATTCAGGCTGGTAATCTGGGCTTGATTCGAGCGGTCGAGAAATTTGATCCCAGTCGTGGCTATAAATTTTCGACCTACGGTTATTGGTGGATTCGGCAGTCAATCAATCGTTATCTACAGGAAAACAGCAGTCCGATCCGGTTGCCCATCACGGTGATTGATCTGGTGCACAAAGCCCGTGTGCTGCAGGCGAATCATGAGGCCCAGGTCGACTCCCAGCTCATTGCCGATCAGCTGGGTCAGACGACCCGACGGCTGCGCTTTGCCGTCGATGCGGTGGCCCGTGGCCAGGTGCAGTCGCTTGATCAGCAGATCAACGCCTCCGATCAGGAGCTTACCCTGCTGGATACGGTGCGCAGCAAGGACGAGCCATGCGTGACTGATGATTACCAATGGATGCACGATCAACTGAATCAACTTGATGATCTTGAGCGCTCAATTCTCAGCCTTCGCTATGGCGGTGATGACTGTCATTCATTTGCCAAGATTTCTGGTTTGACTGGTCTCAGCAAGGATCAGGTGCAGCGACTCGAAAAGGTGGCGCTCAACAAGCTGCGTCGCCGTCTGGAGCCGCAGCTCAATCCTTGAACACCAAAAAACCCGTTGCCATGGTGGGCAACGGGTGGAGGTGGTGAGCAGGCTGTCGTGGTTGTCTGGCTGTCTGATTGTCAGAAACTGCCACGGCGCATCATGTGCATCGGTTGCATCGGTTTGGCTCCATTGCTGCTGTGAATGTTGTTGTTGGCTGTGGGGCCGCTGACGACGAACTGGCGCACTGGTTCACGCAGGGCGTCTTCAAGCAGAAAGGCGCAGAGGTTTGAGACCGAGCGACCTTCTTCTTCTGAACGTGAGAGCAGGGCTTCGTGAACGTGATAGCTGAGGGTGATTGAGATGCGACGGGGCTGCCGTTGCATCACACGAAATCTGTCGTTCATGGTTTTATCAATCAAAGCACATGGTGTCGGTGGCCCTTGAGCCAATTCAAGACTACGTTGAAACGCTGCACCGAGGCGCTGAATAGCTCATCGGATTGCTGCTCTTGCGGCGTCTGATCTGCAGCACTTCTGTTCACTCAGCTTCTCGGTTGTGCCGGGGAAGCGTTGTCTTCAGCATCCATGCTGATGCGATGCATAAGTTGCATGTTCTGCCGCAAATGTGTGTTCTGCCGTGCGATCAGATCTGATCAGGCTTGATCTGAACCTGATGCGGTTTTAGCCCGCATGCCCCTGTCTGGTCTGCTGCGATGACCACCACGTCTGAGCCCCTTTGCCGAGAGCTGCGACTGCCCCTGGGCGAGTTGGTGCTCCCGGCCAGTCTGGCGGTGCCTGCTGCGGTCAGAGGGCTGGTGGTGTTCGTGCACGGCAGCGGCAGCAACCGGTACAGCAGCCGCAATCGCGCCGGCCGCCCATGTCGAGATGGCGCAGCTGGTTCGGCGTCTGCTGGAGGTCATCGCCCTGATCGGCGGTCATGCCGATCTGGCAGCGTTGCCCCTGGGCCTGTTTGGCTCGAGCACCGGTGCGGCGGTGGCCTTATCGGCTGCTGCCCAGCAGTCCAGCCGGGTGCGGGCCGTGGTCTGCCGTGGTGGCCGTCCCGATCTGGTGCCGACCTGCCTGGCTGCGGTGAGCTGCCCGACCCTGCTGCTGGTGGGCAGCCTTGATGTCGATGTGCTCGAGCTCAATGCCTGGGCGGCAGCACGGTTTCGCAGCCTGCATGAGCTCCGGGTGGTGCAGGGTGCCGGCCATCTGTTTGCCGAGCCCGGAGCGCTGGAGCAGGTCAGCTGCTGGTCGGCAGCCTTGATGTCGATGTGCTCGA
>RGUW01000092.1 GCA_010027605.1 Synechococcaceae bacterium WB9_2_112
GGCAGCCGGCGCATCCTTTTTGAGCATCATCACCTGGGCCGGCCGAGGCACCCCAGCGCCGGCCGCCCCAGGTGATGATGCTCAAAAAGGATGCGCCGGCTGCCGCTGGCGACGCCGTCGAGCCCGCGGCCGCAGCGGCCCCGGTTCAGGCCCCCAGGCCCCAGGCGGCAGCGACCCCCGCAGCGATGCCGGCCAGGCCCGCGGCACCCCAGAGCGACAAGGAGCGCTTTGACATGGGCGCTCTCGAAGGCATGACCATGGCCGATCTGCTCGGCCCGGCCGACCAGGCCCCCCGGCGCCGTTCCAGCCCGGAACCCCAGAGCCAGGCGGTGCGGCGCAGCGTCGATGACTTTGATTTCGACGAGGAGGCCTTCCTCGCCGCCCTCGACGAAAACGAACCGGTGGGCACCACCGGCGAGGTGGTCAAGGGTGTGGTGATCGGCGTCGAAAGCGATGGGGTCTATGTCGACATCGGCGGCAAGGCACCCGGTTTCATGCCCAAGAAGGAGGCGGGCCTGGGGGTCATCACCAACATCAAGGAACGGTTCCCCAAGGGGCTTGAGGTGGAGGTGCTCGTCACCCGCGAGCAGAACGCTGACGGCATGGTCACGATCAGCGCCCGCGCCCTGGCCCTGAGGCAGAGCTGGGAAACCGTGCGCAACCTTGCCAAGGACGGCAAGGTGATCCAGGTGAAGGTCAACGGCTTCAACCGTGGCGGCGTCACCTGCGACCTCGAGGGTCTGCGGGCCTTCATTCCCCGCTCGCAGCTGCAGGACGGCGAACAGCACGAGGCACTGGTGGGCAAGACCCTCGGGGTCACCTTCCTCGAAGTCAACGCCGAGACCCGCAAGCTCGTGCTCAGCGAAAAGAAGGCCGCCACGGCGGCGCGCTTCGCCGAGCTGGCCGTGGGTCAGCTGGTCGAGGGTGTGGTGGCCTCGATCAAGCCCTACGGATATTTCATCGACCTGGGAGGCATCAGCGGCCTTCTGCACCAGAGCTCGGTGACCGGAGGCCAGTTGCGCGACCTGCGCGAGGTGTTCAGCCCGGGCGAACGGGTTCGGGCCCTGATCACCGAGCTCGACCCAGGCCGAGGCCGCATCGCCCTCAACACCGCCCTGCTCGAAGCCCAGCCCGGCGAGATCCTGATCGCCAAGGAGCAGCTCCAGGCCGAGGCCGAAGACCGGGCCAACCGTGCCCGGTCGCTGCTGCGCCAGCAGGAACAGGCGGCGGGATGACCGTGCTCACTGCTCCCGACTGGGAGCTCGACTACTACGCACGACCGATCGTCGAGGCCGATGGCAAGAAACGCTGGGAGTTGCTGATCTGCAGCACCCCCACGGCGCTTGAGCAGGAACCGGCGTTTCGCTGGGTCCAGACCTGTCCCGCAGGCAGCGTCAATTCGATCTGGCTCAGGGAGGCCCTCGAGCAGGCCATCGCCGCGGCTGCAGAAGCGGGCCTGGCCCGCCCCCGCAGGCTGCGCTGCTGGAGAGGTGCGATGCGCACCATGGTGCAGCGGGCCGCCGAAGGCCTGGGCGTTGAGCTGATCCCCAGCCGCCGCTGCTACAGCCTGGTGAACTGGCTGCAACAGCGCGAACGCTCGGTCTATCCCCAGGAGGAGGGCTACCTGGCGGGTCCGCTGGCGCCACCGGCCGAGCCGATCCGACCCGTTCCCCTGCCCCTGCCAGAAGCGGCCCGTGGCGAAAGCTGGGCCTGGGCCCTGCTCACGGCCGGGGAACTTGCCGATGCCGGCCAATGGGAGATCGATTTCGCCGGTCTTGGGCCTCTGCCCCAGGAGCTGGATGCAGCGGCAGCCATCCCTGGCATTCGCCTCTTCGGTGGCGCCAGGGCCCTGGCGATCGCCGGTTGGCTGGCTGGCCTGGAACCGGTAAGGCTCGAGATCAGCGGCCGACAGCTCGTGCTGGAAGCCGGTCTCGACGACCGCTGGCTGCTCAGCGATCTCGACGCCGAAGCCACCACCGCAGCCGTGACTGCGCTGCAGGCGGCTCGCGAGGCCGCGGCGGGACTGCAGTTTCTGGCCGTGCAGGAAGGTCCCAGCGACAGACGTTTCACGGGGTTCTGGATGCTCCAGGATCTTCCCGACAGCTGAGCGGAACCTCCCTGCCTGCAGCCCATGGCCGAAGCCGTCGATCCACCGTTTGACCGACCGGACGCCGCGTTCAACACCCTGAGCGGCTGGACCTGGATCAGCTGCTACGGCGGCACCTATCTGCAGGCCGACCTGCTGAACGCCTTTGAGCATGGCTTTTTCACCCGCCAATGGCAGGGACGCCAGCCCGAGGAGCTGGCCGGCTATCTGAGCGCCGGTGTCAGCGTGCATCGGCCCCAGCAGGTCCACAGCGCCCTTGTGCTTGGGGCAGCCCAGGCCACGGGTGACCCCTGGCCCCAGGCCGATGGCCTGGTCAGTGACGGGGGCGGCCAGAGCCTCTGGGTGTGCGGCGCCGACTGCACCCCGGTGCTGATCGCCGACCCCGGCAACGGCCAGGTGGCCAGCTGCCACGCAGGCTGGCGAGGGGTTGCCGGCGGGATTCTCAAGGCCGCCGTCGAGAGGCTTGAACACCAGGGCGGCCAGCGGCAGCGGCTGCTGGTGGCCCTGGGTCCGGCGATCTCAGCACCGGCCTATCAGGTGGGCCGCCCCGTGGTCAACGCCATCGCCGAGTCCCTGGGCATGCGCGATGGCGATGCCGGTCGCGATGGTGATGGCGGCGCTGACGCCGACACCAACGCGACCCCGAGCTGGAACACCCCGCTGCTTGAGGCCGGCATCCTGCTGCCGGATGACCAGGTTGATCACTGGCGACTCGACATTCGCCAGGCTGCTGTTCTGCAGTTGCAGCAGCTTGGCGTTGATCCAGACAGGATCGCGGTCTGCCCCTTGTGCACCCACGGCGAACCCCTGTTGTTTCATTCCTGGCGGCGCGATCAACGCAAGGCCGTGCAATGGAGCGGCATCGTCTCGCAGGCCTGAACGCCTGCGGTCGCAGGCCCTTGCGTGGGCACTGGTCGACCGGGATAATGCACGAGTTGCATAATTTCGCCATGCTGACGGGTGCGGCACTCCTGGCCAAGGTCAAAGAGCTCGGCGATGCGAGCAAATCCGACCTGGTACGAGCCTGCGGTTACGTCTCAACCAAGAAAGACGGCAGTGAACGCCTCAACTTCACCGCCTTCTACGAGGCGCTTCTCAATGCCAAGGGTCTCGACTTCGGCGGGTCGCCCCGGGGCCGCAAAGGAGGACGCAAGCTGAGCTTCAGCACCAAGATTCAGTTCAACGGCAACCTCATGGTCGGCAAGGCCTACACAGCCATGCTCGACATCAAGCCCGGTGATGAATTCGAAATCAAACTGGGCCGCAAGATGATCCGTCTGGTGCCCCTGGGCAGCGAAGATGAGGAGGAGTGAGCTCCTCGACGCTTCAGCCTTGATCAAGGGCTGATTGCACGCTGCGGGCAAAGCGCCAACGCCACCTTTTCGGCCACCTTGATGCCGTCGATGGCCGCCGACAGGATGCCGCCGGCATAACCAGCACCCTCGCCGGCCGGGAACAGGCCTGGGGTGTTGAGGCTTTCCAGGGTGAGCGGATCACGCGGGATGCGCAGCGGCGATGAGGTGCGTGTCTCCACCGCTGTCAGACGTGCTCCCCCGCTCACATAGCCGGGCAGACGGCGCTCGAAGGCGGGCAGGGCCTCACGCAGGGCAGCCACGACAAAATCTGGCAGGCACTCGGCCAGATCGCTCTCGCTGACGCCGGGTTGATAGGACGCCGGCACAGGATCGGTCGTGTGACTGGCCTCGCCGAGAAAGGCGGCCACGTTCTGCGAGGGAGCCGCATAACTGGCGCCGGCCAGAGCAAAGGCACGGCCCTCCCAATGACGCTGGAACGCGACCCCCGCCAGGGGATCGCCGGGCCGGGCGGCATAGGGCTCGAGATCAGCAAGGCTGATGTTGACCACCAGACCGCTGTTGGCGTTGCGCTCATTGCGGCTGTGCTGGCTCATGCCGTTGGTCACCACCATGCCCGCTTCGGAGGTGGCCCCCACCACCAGACCCCCCGGACACATGCAGAAGCTCCAGACGGAACGCCCCGCGAGGCCTTCACCGCTGCAGTGATGCACCAGCTTGTACTCGGCGGGGCCGAGCCGGGGATGACCGGCGGCTGGGCCCCAGCGGGCGCGGTCGATCAACGCCTGGGGATGCTCGATCCGCACGCCCATGGCAAAGGGCTTCGCCTCCAGGGCCACACCCTGCTGCTCCAGCGCTTCGAACAGATCACGGGCACTGTGCCCAGGGGCCAGCAGCACATGGCATGAGGCGATCTGCTCACCGCTGGCGAGCTGCACTCCGGTGATCCGGCGGTCGCTGGGATCCAGGAGCAACCGCACGACCCGGCTTTCAAAGCGCACCGTGCCACCCAGGGCCTCGATGCGGCTGCGCAGGCCCCGCACCACGGTGGCCAGCTTGAAGGTGCCGATGTGGGGATGGTGCAGGGTGAGGATCTCGGGGTTGGCACCCGAGGCCACCAGTTCTTCGAGCACCTTGCGCTGGTAGGCCGGCGGCTCGCTGACCTGGCTGTAGAGCTTGCCGTCAGAAAAGGTCCCGGCACCCCCCTCACCGAACTGGGCGTTGGATTCGGGATCAAAGGGCCGGGTGCCCCGCCAGAACCCGAAGGTGTCGGCCGTGCGGCTCTTCACATCGCGGCCCCGCTCGAGCAACACCGGCCGCAGACCCATCTGGGCCAGCAGCAGGGCCGCAAAGTAGCCGCAGGGTCCCGCCCCCACCACCAGCGGTGGCGGTTGGGTGGCCTGGGGCAGGCCTGCCGGGTCCAGCGGCAGCAGTGGGGGCCGGTAACGGGTGTCGGGCGTGGGCTGCAGGTGGGTGTCCTTGGCCGCCAGACGGGCGAGGCGTCCATGCAGCGCAGGGGCGGCATCGAGCTCGACATCGACGCTGTAGACGATCTGGATCGCCGTGCGCCGACGGGCATCGACGCTGCGGCGCACCAGCTGCCAGCGCCTCAGCTGGGCCGGGGCGAGCCGGAGGCGACGGCAGAGGAGCGCCTCGAGATCGGCGTCGGAGTGATCGAGGGGGAGTTTGAGCTGATGAACCCGCCAGAGGTTCTGCTGCACAACGCCCTCCCGATGCTGAGCATTCATTTCAGCAGCCCCCAACCCCGGCGGCCCACTGTCAGGCTGACAGCACCCACCGTGGTGCCATGACGCTGACCCACTGCCCCCTCTGCGTTGGTCTGGCCGTGCTCAGTGCCCTGCAGTTCACGGCCCATGGCCTGATGGTGTGGTGCCTTGGGGTGCCGGCTGGCGCTCCGCCGCTGCAACCTGCAGCCATCCACGGATGAGTGCGTCGGCATTGAAGCTGATGGCATCGATGCCCTGCTCGAGCAGAAAGCTCAGAAAATCAGGGTCATCACTGGGGGCCTGACCGCAGAGTCCCACCGGACGCCCGCAGCGGTGAGCGCGTCGGATCGTCTCGGCGATCAGCCAGCGCACGGCCCCGTGGTTCTCGTCGAACAGCTCGGCCACCAGGGCCGAATCACGGTCGAGCCCCAGGGTGAGCTGGGTCAGGTCATTGGAGCCGATCGAGAATCCGTCGAAGCGCTGGGCGTAGGCCTCGAGCTCCAGCACATTGGCCGGGAGTTCGACCATCATGCTGACCTGCAGGCCGTTCTCCCCCCGCACCAGGCCTTCGGCAGCCATGGCCGCCAACACCCTGTCGGCTTCAGCCGGTGTGCGGCAGAACGGCACCATGGGGATCGCATTGATCAGGCCCAGGTCGTCGCGAACCCGGCGCAGGGCACGGCACTCCAGGGCAAACGCCTCGGCGAACGCCGCCGAGACGTAACGGCTGGCACCACGCCAACCCAGCATCGGGTTCTCTTCCAGGGGTTCAGCCTGGCGCCCTCCCAGCAACCGCGCATATTCATTGCTCTTGAAATCTGAAAAGCGCAGGGTCACCGGGCGGGGATAGAACGCAGCCGCCATGCGGGCCATGCCCTGACTGAGCACGTTGATGTAGTACTCGGAGCCGCTGGCATGGCCGGCGATGCGCGTGGCGATCGCCTGCCGCTCTGCTTCATCGCCCACCAGCTGGGGCTGAAGCAGCGCCAGGGGATGGACGCCGATCTGGTTGGCGATGATGAATTCGAGCCGCGCCAGGCCGACTCCGTCGCAGGGCAACCGGGCGCGCTGAAACGCGTCGTCCGGGTTGCCCAGATTGAGTTGAACCCGGGTGCGGGTTGACGGCAATGCCGCCACCTCCTGGTCTTCGACGCGGTAGTCGAGCCGCCCCGCATAGACACGACCCTGCTCACCCTGGGCGCAGCTGGCGGTGATCAGCTGGCCATCGGCAATCCGGCGGGTGCCGTCGCCGGTGCCCACGATGGCTGTGATGCCCATTTCGCGGGCAATGATCGCCGCGTGGCAGGTGCGTCCACCCTGGTCGGTGATCACGCCGCTGGCGCGCCTGAGGATCGGCTCCCAGTCGGGGTCGGTGCGACGGCTCACCAGCAGGTCGCCCGTAGCGAAGCAGTGGATCTGGGAGGGGTCCTCGAGCACCCGGGCCACACCGCTGCTCACCGCCGAGCCGATGGCCCGCCCGGTGGCCAGCAACGGGGCCTCACCCGGATCGAACAGCCAGCGGCGCAACAGCCCGGCCGGCCGCCGGGACTCCACGGTCTCGGGCCTGGCCTGAAGGATGAACAACGCACCGCTGTCTCCATCCCTGGCCCACTCGATGTCCATCGGCGTTGGCACGCCACGGCGCGCGCCGGTGTGCTCCTCGATCAGCACAGCCCACCGGGCCAGCTGCAGGACCTCGGCATCGCTGAGCACGAACCGGCGCTGCAGCTCGGGTGGCACGGGCTCAAGCGTCAGCGCATCATTGGCGCCGATGACCAGGCGCTGCTGCTTGCTGCCCAGGCGCCGGCTGATGATCGCTTCAAACCCCT
>RGUW01000093.1 GCA_010027605.1 Synechococcaceae bacterium WB9_2_112
GCCCAGTGGGTGCCGGGCTCAGGGCCGTCATCTCCAGGCGACCGCCACCCCCCGCCTGTCCGTACCAGTGACCGCTCCAGTGCTCGCGCAGTTGCATCGGGCCGGCGGCCAGGTCCCTGAGCTGCAGCTGGAGATCGGGCACCAGGGCCTGCAGGGGCCCTGTGATCGTGCCCTGGGCCTGCAGCACCCCTCCCAGCTGCGCTCCGATCAGGGGCTGCAGCCGCTGCAGCGGAAATCCCTGCAGCGCCAGCTGCAATTGCAGCAAACCGCTGCGCAGACCCCGTCCCGGGTGCAGTGCCAGGGGCAGGCTGCCACTGGCCTGCAGGTGGCTGCTGCGCAGCTGCGTCAGCCGCACGATCCCCTTGGACCAGCTGGCGGCGCCATCCCAGGATCCCAGCAGGGGATCCTGGCGGCGGCTCCAGGTGAGCCTCAGCGCCGGACTGCTCCAGCGTCCCTGGGCGCTCAGATCGGCCTGGAGCGGGGCCTGGCCCAGCCAGGCCGGGATGGTCAGCGGGCCGTTCAGATCCTGAGGGTGCAGCTGCATGCGGCTGCGCAGATCGAGGGCGGGCGTGAGCGCGCCACTGGCGCTGAGCCAGGAGCGGCCGCGGCGTACGGCCAGCCGCTCGAGCTGCAGACCGTCCCTGCCCCGCCAACGCAGCGATCCGCTGACCAGGGCCTGCCAGGTGTTCCAGCGCAATGGTGAGGGGCGCAGGGTCAGGCTCTGCCCTGAGCACTGCAGTTCGGCCCGTTCAAGACCTGTGGGTTGCGGCGCCCCGGCCCCGCGCCAGAGCAGCTCCTGAACGCGCAGGCTGCCGCTGCAGGCGGGCCGGTCGCCCGACCAGCGCAGGTGCAGTCGGCCATCCAGCGTGCCGGGCACGCGCAGGGCCTGGCCGCTGGGCAGCAGACTCACCAAATCGGCGATCGCCAGCTGGCGCAGGGCGAGCTGTGCCTGCCAGCGTCGGCTCTGCCAGTTGCCTTGGGCATGCAGCTGCACCAGCCCTGCTGGGCTGCGGTGATGCTGGGGTTTGAGGCTGCTGCGCAGCTCCAGCCTGTGCTGGTCGGGCCGCAGAGCGACGGCACTGGTGAGCTGGTAGCGGGCCCCTGACTCCGGGAGCACCACCTGGGCCGGTTGCAGCAGGCGCGCGCGCAGATCCAGACGCGGTGGCCGCTGGCCCCTGGGCCGGGCAGGGGCGCTCCAGTACTGCCCGCGGGCGTTGGCCTTCAGGGTCACGGTTGTTGCCCCCAGCTCGACCAGCAGGGTGGGCACCCCCTGGCGCAGGCTGGCCAGGGGAGCCAGCGTCAGGCTCAGCTGTTCAACCCTGAGGCTCGAGCGATTGGCTCCCCGGGGCATCAGGCTGATTGGCCCCAGCCGTACCCCCCAGTCCCGCAGACCCTGATAGTTCCCCAGGCTGACCTGCTGATCGAGCTGGGCCGCGATGCTGCTCTCCAGGCTCGGCTTCCAGCGGGTATAGGCCGCGATTGCGAGGCGATCGAGACCGGCGCTGGCGAGGGTCGCTGCGCCTAGGGCTCCGGCACCGATCAGCAGAGGGCGCCTCAACCAGGGCAAGAGCACGTTTGCCCGGAGCGAGCGGGGCCAGCATTCGGCGCAATATAAGGGGCTTGTTCCGCAACTCCCAGCCCCATGCCGACCGATCCGATCCTGCTCGAGGCCGGCCGCTGGTTGGGGATCGCCAGCGGGGGCCTGTTCGTGCTGATGCTGGTCGGCTTCAGGTTGGGTTGGGGCATCCGCTTCAGGCTGGTCGGCGTCACCAGCTTCACCACCCTGCTGGCCATCTCCTGCGTGGCCTTTGCGGTCAGCTATCGACCCCGGCTGCTCATCGAGGGAGCGGTGGCGGTGCCCATCGTGTACGACAACGGCGCCGATCTGGTGATCGCGGCGGCACCGGCGGATCTGGCCGAAGCGGCCGTGGCTCCGAGCCTTGAGCAGGTGGCCCGCAATCTCCGGGGCAGCGGCCGCAACACGGCCGATGGTCTGGTGACGGTGCGACTGCGCCGCATCGTCGCCGAGGCCGATGGCCTCGACCGCCCGGTGGTGCTGGCCGAAGTGCAACGCAACCTGGGCAGTGGCGCATTGATCAACCCCGCCTGAGGCGATGGACCTGTTTCCCTTGCCGGCCCACTTCAGCCGTGAGGCCGAACGGTTGCGGGCCGCCGGCATCGGCACCTGGCACCAGCTCGCCGCCCTCGACCAGGACGCCCTGGTGCGCATCGGTCGCGGTGGCGGTGCCAGCGAGGCGCGCCTGATCCGACTGCGAGGGCAGGCCCGGCTGGTGGTTGCACTCGATCTGTTGCCGGCCGATGCCGCCCTGTTGCTGCATGCGGGCATAGCCACTGCCAGGGGGCTGGCCAACGCCGATCCCCATCGCCTGCTGCAACAGATCAACCGGTTGCAGCGACAGCTGATCGGTCGTTCGGCCGTGCTGCTCGAGCTCTCCACCCTGCGCCGTTGGATGCGTCAGGCGGCTGCGCTTGAGGCCAGTCGCCCCACGAACTGACCCTCATCGGCAACACGGGGGTGCGGCGCTCTCTGCAATAGAACGGAAGGCTGCAGTCCCTGGGACGACGATGCTGCGATCGCTCCTGCCGGTTCTGTTGGGCACCCTGTTGCCGCTTGGCGCCCCCCTCGGTTCGCCGTTGCTTGCGCAGCAGTCGGCCCTGCTCGATGCGGTCAAGCAGAACCCACAGCGCGGCAAGGCGCTGTGCCTGCAACTGCGCCAGTACAACGCCCAGGACCTGAGCTTCACGTCGGCCCAGGTCACCCGTGAGGTGGCCCGGCAACAGTCGCTCAGCCCGGCGGATGCCGAAGTGCTGGTGACCTATGTGGTCGGTCTGTACTGCCCTGACGTGCGTTGAAGCTGACCGTCGCCGATGGCGTCGCGCTTCACGCCCGCCTGTGGCGACCCCAGGGCCGGGGTCCGTGGCCCGTGCTGTTGATGCGCCAGCCCTACGGGAGCCGCATCGCATCGACCGTCACCTATGCCCATCCCCGTTGGTATGCCGCTCAGGGGTATGCGGTGCTGGTGCAGGACGTGCGCGGCCGCGGTGATTCGGGCGGCGAATTTGCGGGTTTCCAGCAGGAGCCCGCCGACACCTCGTGCACAATCGCCTGGCTGCGCAGCCAGAGCTGGTGCAACGGTCGGGTCGGCACCTACGGGTTCTCGTATCAGGGGCTCAGCCAGCTGTTGCACCAGTCAGCTGAGCACCTTCCCGATGCCCTGGTGCCGGCCATGGCCGGTCTCGACGAACGCCTGCACTGGGCCAGTGAGGGCGGTTGCCACTGGTGGGTGTTGTCGTTGGCCTGGGGGCTGCAGCTGGCTGCCCAGCGGTGCCGACGGCGCCTCGACGAGGCCGGTTGGCAGGCGATCCGCGCCAGCCTCGAGTCCGGAGCGTTTCTGGCCGAAGGTCTCGATCTGCTGCGGCGCTGGGATCCCGATGGCCTGGTGCTGGGCTGGTTGGATCGGGATCCGGCCGATCCCGCTGGCTGGCTGGTGCATGAACCTCCCGGGGCGCTCTGGCAGAAGCCGTTGCTGCTGATCGGTGGATGGCATGACCCCCATCTGCGCGGCGTGCTCGATCTGTGGCGGCGTGCCGTGGCCGCCGGTGGGGCCCCACTGCTGCGGATCGGGGCCTGGAGCCATCTGCATTGGCGGGGGGGCATCGACCGGTTGCAGCTCGCGTTCTTTGACCGTCACCTGCGCGAGCGGGAGCCCAGCATGGCCGAACTCCCGCCCCAGCCTTGCTGGCTGCAGGATCTGGAGCAGGGCCTCTGGCAGCCCCGCCGACCCGACCAGGGCAGCGGCCAGCGCTGGGGACTGTGCAGCGGGGGGCTGGCGGCCGTGGATCCCCTGGACGGGGAACTCAGCCCCACCGCCGCTGGTGGCACGGTGACCCTGGTGCACGACCCCTGGCGCCCGCTGCCGGGCCGGGGTGGCCACCTCGGTCTCGATGCCGGTGTTGTGGAACGGGCTGATCTCGATCAGCGCTGTGACGTGGCCTGTTTCACCAGTGCCCCTCTGCAGGAGCCGCTGGAGCTGCTGGGGCAACCGCAGCTTGTTGTGGTC
Source organism: Synechococcaceae bacterium WB9_2_112 (assembly GCA_010027605.1). Classification (GTDB taxonomy): domain Bacteria; phylum Cyanobacteriota; class Cyanobacteriia; order PCC-6307; family Cyanobiaceae; genus RGUW01. The sequence goes on from RGUW01000093.1 coordinate 4,083, forward strand.
GCCCAGGCCGATCAGCCGGGGTTCGATCTGTGCGTGGCGCTTTCGCTGCTGCGTCCCAACGGTCAGGTCAGCCAGCTCAGCACGGGGGTGGCCCGCCACCGTGGTGTGGCCAGTGAGGCCCCCCACCAGCGGCGTGTCGCGCTGCAGCCGCTGTTCGTGCAGCTGGGGCGGGGCGATCGCCTGCGCCTCTCGATCGGTCTGGCGGCCTGGCCCCAGATCGCCGTCAATCCCGGCGATGGCACCCTGCCCCGGGCTGGCGTCACCGTCCACCACCGGGAGATCACGGTGGAGCTGGGGCTCGATCAGGCCAGTCTCAGCATTCAGCCGATGGTTGGGGCAAACTGAGGCCCCGAACCAATGCTGTGATGCTGCGCGCGCCGCGTTCCATCTCCCTGGGCCTGCTGACGCTGGCTGCACTGCTGGCTGCCCCGCTGGCCGCACCGAACGGTGCTGGAACCCTGCCTGCGGCCCAGGCTCTGGACGCCACGCCCAATCAGGCCGCCGGCACCGCGCCGGCCCTGTCGGTGGAGCAGGCCCGCGCCGCGGCCCGACGCATTCTCGCGGCCTTGCAGAGCGGCGACGCCCAGGCGCGCTTTGCCCAGTTTTCGCCCGAGATGCAGGCGATCACCAGCCCTTCGATGATCGCCGCCACCATGCGCACCCAGCCCAGGGTGCTCAGCTATGAACTGCTGAGCGTGCGCAGCGGCCTCAACAACAGCATCGTTGAGGCCGAGCTCAGAACCCAGGCCGGCAACCGGGTGGTGTTCATGGTGCTCAACCGGGACGGACGGATCGAGCGCTACTACCTCGACCGCAGCGACGACAAAAACAGTCTCGTGGCGCTGCAGTTCGTCAAGGCGGTTAGCACGGGGCACTTCATCACCGCCCACAGTTTCCTGGCCCCTGACCTGCAGAAGGAGATCACGCCCGCCTCGCTGCAATCGAAATGGCAGGAGCTCCAGAAGCAGACCGGCCAGTTTGTGCAGGTCGGACGGGCCGTCGAGGCCGAACGCAGCAAGGACAGCCAGCTGGTTCTGGTCAACGTGCAGTTCAACCGGCTCAGCGACAACCTGTTCGTGATCCTGAACAGCAGCAATCAGATTGTCGGGCTCGACTTTCCTGAAATCCTCACCGGACCTGCCTCGGTTCGCTGAAGGGGGCCAGGCTGCGTAAAAACCGGCTTAAGCTCCCGGCTCCCCTGCTCGGTTTTCATGGCCACGCTCAGCCTCGACTGGATGGTTGAGGACGCCCATCGCCTGGCCGAGTGTCGTCACGATCATCCTTTTGCAGTGCTGGGACCCCAGCCGCTCCCGACGGGCGGTTGGGTGGTGAGGGTGTGGATGCCCGACGCCGAGCGGGTGGAGCTGTTGCATGGTGGTCAGACCCGGGTTCTTGAGACGCCCAACCACCCCTGGGTGTTTGAAGCCCAGCTCGACCACAACCCGGGGAGCGGCTATCAGCTGCGGGTGGTGCGGGCCGGGATCGAACACACCCAGCACGACCCCTGGGCCTTTCGCGAGGAGTGGATGGGGGAGCTCGACCGGCTGCTGTTCGCCGAGGGCAACCACCACCACATCTGGCGGCGCATGGGCGCCCACCTGACCGAGCGCGATGGTGTCGCCGGTGTCATGTTCTGCCTGTGGGCACCCAACGCCCGCAGCGTGTCGGTCCTGGGTCTGTTCAATGGCTGGGACGGCCGCATGCATCCCATGCAGAGCCGCCTCGGCGGTTGCTGGGAGCTGTTCATCCCCGGACTGGGCGCCGGCGAGATCTACAAATACGAGATCCGCACCCAGCAGGGGCACTGCTACCAGAAGGCCGACCCCTATGGCTTCCGCCATGAGGTGCGTCCGGCCAACGGCTCGATCGTCGAACCGATGGACCAGGGCCGCTTTGGCTGGGGTGACGGCGCCTGGATGGCCGAGCGTGACAGCCGCAACCCGCTCGAGCAGCCGGTGGCGGTCTACGAGATGCACCTGGGCAGCTGGATGCACGCCAGCGCCGACCAGCCCTACATCGAGCCCGATGGAACCCCCCGCCCGCCGGTGCCGGCGGCCGATCTGAAGCCCGGTGCGCGCCTGCTCACCTACCCCGAGCTGGCCGACAGGCTGATTCCCTACGTGAAGGCCCGGGGTTTCACCCATATCGAACTGCTGCCGATCTCGGAGCATCCCTTTGACGGCTCCTGGGGTTATCAGGTGACCGGTTGGTATGCCCCCACCAGCCGCTACGGCACGCCCGATGAGTTCAGGGCCTTCGTCGACCTCTGCCACAGCGAGGGCATCGGCGTGATCCTCGACTGGGTGCCGGGTCATTTCCCCAAGGATGCCCATGGCCTGGCCTTCTTTGACGGCGCCCATCTCTACGAACACGCCGATCCCCGCATCGGCGAGCACAAGGAGTGGGGCACCCTGATCTTCAACTACAGCCGCAACGAGGTGCGCAACTTCCTGGTGGCGAACCTCGTCTATTGGTTCGAGGAGTTTCACATCGACGGCATCCGTGTCGATGCGGTGGCCTCGATGCTGTACCGCGACTATCTGCGCCCCGATGGTGAGTGGATTCCCAACGAGCACGGTGGCCGCGAGAACACCGAGGCGGTGCAGTTCCTTCAGCAGGCGAATCACGTGCTGTTCCAGCACTTCCCAGGGGCCCTGTCGATTGCCGAGGAATCGACCACCTGGCCCATGGTGACCCAGCCCACCAACATCGGCGGCCTGGGCTTCAACCTCAAATGGAACATGGGTTGGATGCACGACATGCTCGATTACTTCGAGCTCGACCCCTG
>RGUW01000094.1 GCA_010027605.1 Synechococcaceae bacterium WB9_2_112
ACCACCGCGGGGCGCTCGAGGTGCCCGACCCATACTACGGAGGGCCCCAGGGCTTCGAGCACGTGCTCGACCTGCTCGAGGACGCCTGCGCCGGCCTGCTCGAGGCGTTGATGCACCAGGCCTAGGGCCCGGGCCAGGCGTCTTCGGGCACCCGGCTGCGAAACAGATCGACCAGGGCCTGAATCACCGCCTCGATCGCCATGCCGTCGGTGACCAGTTCGACCGCATCGGCGGCCTGCAGCAACGGGGCGATCTCGCGGGTCGAATCCAGATGGTCACGCTCGGCGATCTGGGCCTCAAGCTCGACCAGTGCGGGGACCGCAAAACCGCGCTGCCTGAGGTCTTGGGCGCGTCGGCGAGCGCGCTCGGCCACGGTGGCGGTGAGAAACACCTTGAGCTCGGCGTCGGGAAACACGGCCGTGCCGATGTCACGGCCTTCAGCGACCAGACCCCCGCGTTGCCCCATGGCCTGCTGTTGCGCCGTGAGAGCGTCGCGCACGCACCCATGGGCGGCCACGGTCGAGACCTGGGCCGTGACCTCGGGGCTGCGGATCGCAGCGGTCACATCGTGTCCGTTGAGTGTGACCGACTGGTCGGCCCCGAGCTGAAGATCGAGACCGACCAGCAAGGGCGCCACGGCTTCGGCATCAGACGGATCAACCCCTTGCTGCTGCACCCACCAGGTCACGGCTCGGTACATGGCGCCGGTATCGAGATAGATCAGACCCAGGCGCTGGGCAAAGGCCTTGGTGACCGTGCTCTTGCCGGCGCCAGCAGGTCCATCGATGGCAACGATCGGTGCGCGGGTCATCAGAAAGATGTGATCGATCAGGCGGGCGGGCCCGCAGTGTGCAGCTGCCGCCAGCAGGGCCAGAGGGCCGGCCAGGGGCAGCGCAGCCAGCGTATGCGGCAAGACGAGCTCGACATAGTCGACCTGCAGCTCGGCGGCCTGCAGGTGCTGCCGCACCTGAGCGATCAGAGGGGCGGCCTGCCGCTCTCCCGCCGCTGCCAGGCTCGCCGCCGCCGCCAGCCCCCGCGGCAGGGCCTGGGCCTGCAGCAGTTGCTGCGGGCTCAGATAGGCGTTGCGGGAGCTGAGGGCCAGGCCGTCAGGCTGGCGCACGGTGCCACAACCCTCGACCACGACCGGCAGGCCCAGGTCTGCCACCACCCGCCGCAGCACCACCAGCTGCTGCCAGTCCTTTTCACCGAGAATCAGGCGATCGGGCCGCACCAGCGCCAGCAGCCTGGCCACGACCGTGGCAACCCCTGTGAAGTGTCCGGGCCGGCTGGCCCCGCACAACACCCCGGTCAACGACTCCGGTGGCACGAGCCGGGTCACGGCCTCAAGGCCCGAGGGGTAGATGGTGGCGGTGTCGGGGGCCCACACGGCCGCCGCACCCGCTGCCGCGGCCAGCAAACGGTCTTGGGCAAGCTGCCTGGGGTAGCGGGCCAGATCCTCGTTGGGACCGAACTGCATCGGGTTGACGTAGACACTCACCAACACCGACGGGATCCCCTGGCCCCTGGGCTGGGAGGCTCGGCGGATGAGCTGTTGATGCCCCTGGTGCAAGGCCCCCATCGTGGGCACAAAGTGCAGGGGGCCCTGCGCACGCTGCCGCTCACACCACAGGGCCAGTTCGCGATGGGTGGTCAGCAGCGGCGCAGGCCTTGACGACATCGGCACGGTGAAAGAGCAAAAAGCCCATCCGCCAGCGTGACGGATGGGCCAACTCAGGTGCTGAAACCGGCTCTCAGCTGAGAGCGGTGTCAGCGGTTTTCCAGAACTTCGAGTTTGACATTGGCGATACCACTGGAGATGAGGCCGATGGCATCGGCCGCACCGTGGGCGAGGTCAATGACACGCCCACCATGGTAAGGACCACGATCATTGATTCGGACCACAGCCGAGCGACCGTTCCAGAGGTTGGTGACCCGAACCCTCGTACCAAAAGGCAAGTGGGGATGGGCTGCCGTGAGTGTGCCGGGCTGCAGGCGCTCGCCATTAGCTGTGCGACCGCCATAGAAACCCGGTCCATACCAGCTTGCTTGCCCTGTCTTGACAGCCATGACCCGGGGAGCCGCGTCGGGAACCGGGGCCACAGGCAGGGGCACCAGTTGGTGCTCGGGCTGGGATGGCTCAACGGAGCCGTCGACTTCACGAATCGCCAGATCAATGGCGGTCGAAGTGTCTGGTTGGGAGTTCAGGGACGCCGCGCGGCTTGATTCAGCAAGGCCGGGAAGCATCGCACTGCCAGACAGGAGGACGACGAGGGCTCCGATGGAAAAGGATTGACGCATGACGAGCGAAACACGCTGCTTGAAGCAGCAACCGCAGAAGATCCGGGTTCATCGACGTTGGATTGCCTGGACGTGATTGGAGCCAACACGTGATCAGCGACTGCTGATTGCGGTTGGGAATCAACGTTGAATCCACGCAATTCGGCGATGGAGTTCCTAACGGGGGTGGACGACGCAGTGAACGTAACCCCCTCACTCGGGCCGTTGGGCCTTGCTTTTGCCAGGACGGACCGATCAGAATTTGTCATCACCGATGGCATCGCCGCCCCTCACTGGCCTCACGGCAGACGAAGGCCGCTCGCTTTGATCAGCAGGCCTGATGCCAAAGATCAGCTGCACTGATCTTTCGGTGTGCCAATCCTGAGATCGTCCACCCTCCAGTGCTGGTGCAGGATCTAAGGAAGCTCCCCTTCGATTGATCCTGCAGCCATGGATTACCGCACAGCCGGCGTGGATGTGGTGGCGGGCCGGGCCTTCGTCGAGCGCATCCGTGCGGGCGTCGAGGCCACCCATCGGCCTGAAGTGGTCGGTGGACTGGGAGGTTTCGGTGGTCTCACGCGCCTGCCGGCGGGTCTGCGACGCCCCCTGCTGGTCGCCGGCACCGATGGGGTCGGCACCAAGCTCGAGCTGGCCCAGGCCTATGGCCGCCATCACGACGTGGGCATCGATCTGGTGGCGATGTGTGTGAACGACGTGATCACCAGTGGTGCTGAGCCACTGCTGTTTCTCGATTACATGGCCACCGGCAAGCTGAGTCCTGAGGCCATGGTCGCGGTGGTGGAGGGCATCGCCGATGGCTGTCGCCAGTGCGGCTGCTCGCTGCTGGGCGGCGAAACCGCCGAGATGCCTGGCTTCTACAGCCCCGGGCGCTATGACCTGGCCGGTTTCTGCGTGGCCGTCGTCGACGAGGAGGCCCTGATCGACGGACGCCGCGTTTCGCCCGGTGACGCAATCGTTGCGGTGGCCAGCAGCGGCGTGCACAGCAACGGCTTCAGCCTGGTGCGGCGCATCCTGGACGCCAACGGCGTGACCGAAACCACCACCCTGCCCGGCTCCGAGCGGCGATTGATCGATGCCTTGCTGACTCCCACGCGCCTCTATGCCCAACTGGTCAGGCACCTGCTCGACGCCGATCTGAACCTGGCCGCCATGGCCCACATCACAGGCGGCGGCCTGCCCGAGAACCTGCCACGCTGCCTGCCAGCCGGCACCCGGGCCGTTGTTGACCCCGACAGCTGGGAACGGCCGGCTCTGTTCAGCTGGTTGCAGCAGGCCGGAGAGGTGCCCGAAGCCGACCTCTGGAACACCTTCAACCTGGGCGTGGGCTTTTGCCTGGTGGTCCCTCAGGAGCAGACGGAACAGGCCATCGCGCTGTGCCAGCAAGCCGGTCACAAGGCGTGGCAACTGGGCCGCGTCGAGTCCAGACCAACTGGCGAAGAAGCCCTGGTGGGGCTACCGCTGTAGCGCCAGGCCGCCCGGCTGCGGCAATGACGTCAGATTGCTGCGTTTCGTAGGGGCATGGGCCGACCGCGAGGGCCCTGCCCCTATGGTCGGTTCCATCAAGGACGCTTTCGTCCTCGGCTTCACGACATCAATCGGCTGATGGTCGATTGCATCCCGACCTCAACCTCAAACCCCACCGGGATTTGCAGTGTCGGTTTATTCAGGGCTCGGCCCCTGTGCCAGATGGTTCAAGACAACGACGATTCGAGTTACATCACCATGCCTAACGTTGCCAATTCCACGAGTTCGGTACGCCAGGGTGATCTCAACGGCGCCATGGGCCGCCGCATCACCCGTCGGCGCAGCTCGGCGGGGCCTGCCGCTCCGGTGCCGCCGGTGCGACCCCAACGCCCCGGCATCCCCAATGGCTCGGTGCAGCGCCAGGCCGCCAAACCCACCTATCTGACCCTGCGGGACCACGGCAAGGTGTTCGTGGCCGACCTGCCGCGGCTGTCCGACGGCCAGCTCACCCAGGTGGCCAAAGAAGCCAGCGAGGTGCTCGAAAGCCTGGAACGCCGCCTCAGCGAACTGGCCGGGGCAGGCAACCCGGACCAGGGCGACAACGACATGCGCATCCGGGCCGCCACCAAGCGGGACGTGACCGAACGGTTTCTGCGCGCCATCGACGAAGAACAGACCCTGCGCCGCAACAACCCGGCGATCCGGGCGGCCGCCGGCGAATCACTGGCCCGGGCCTTTCTGGAACTGGCCCGTCACCGGTTGCCGGGTTCCACCTTTGACTCGCTGCTCCAGGAGGCCCTGGAGGCCTGCGGCCCTGAGGCCGCCGTGGCGGCCGACCCGGCCGGCCGCCGCGTGATTCCGATCGTGCGCCGCGTTGAAGAACCCAGCGAGCAGCGTCCATTGCCCGTGGTGCTCACCCCCGATGGCCTGGCCCAGGCCGGCTGAGGCAGGCACAGCCCAGGGCCCGATCACACCCGGTGGTCAGTCGCTGTCAAAAGGGTTGGCCGGCATCCCCACCGGCAACCCCCTGGCGGCGGCGTCGAGGGCCTGGCGCTCGGCCCCATCAAGGCTCCAACGGCTGGCGGCGGCAGCCATCTGGGCCTGGCCAACCGTGCGCAGGCCAACGATCGGCATGGCGCCATGGCTGCGACACCAGTTGAGCGCCACAGCCGCCTGAGGCACCTGGCGACTGCGGGCGATTTCGGCAAGCAGCTCCAACAGCGGGTGGATGCGGGGCGACAGCCGGGCAAACAACAGGCGTCGAACGCCGCCGGCCGGCGGTGCGACTGCACCGGGTGGGCGGGCCAGCAAGCCAAGGGCCAGGGGGCTGTAGGCGATCAACTGGATGTCCAGTTCACGACACACGTCGGCCACGCCACCGGGTTCGATCGCCCTGGGTGCCAGCAGGGAGCACTGCACCTGCAGGCTGGCCAGGCGAACGCCGCGGCTTTGCAACTGGCCATGCACCTGACGCAGTCGCCTGGGCCCGAAGTTGGACAGGCCCAGGCTGGCCACCAGGCCCTCGTTGACCAGGTCGGCAAGTCCGTCGAGCAGAGGGCTCTCCTGCCAGGGGGCGTAGCGAGCCGTGCTCCAGTGCAGCTGCACCCGCTCAAGCCGGCCCCCCAGCCGTGCGCGGGAGGCCTCAAAAGCCCGCTTCAGGCCACCCCGGCCCAGCCGCCACGGGAAGGGAGCCAGCTTGGTGGCCACCAGCAGATCCTGTTGATCCTCAGGCGCGAGGGCCTGGCGAAAGCGGCCCAGCAGGCGTTCGCTGCGGCCCTGCAGGCGGCCGGTGCCATAGGAGTCGGCCGTGTCAAAGAAGCGCAGCCCAAGGGCCACCGCCTGCTCGAACGTGGCCTGCAACTGTGCGTCCTGGGCAGGGTCATACCCCCACAGGAACTGATTGCCCCAGGCCCAGGTGCCGACCCCGATCGGCACCGAAGCGTCGCCGTGCGCCAAGGTGGGTGTTGCCATGACCAGAGCGCGCAGCCGCCAACCATGATGAGCCCGCCCGCCGATCGGTCGTGCCCTGGCCCCGTGGCGCCCAGGCAGGAGAGCCCGCCGCCGGAGCCCGTGCTGTGCCAGCACTGCGGCCGCACCGCCAGCAACGGCATCAGTTGCATCGGAGCCTGCGTTGCCGATTCCGGCTACTGAAACGGTGCGACGCCCCGGGCACTGCCACGCAGCTTTGATCGTGCTGCTGACAAGCACGCTGTTGCCTGCGGTAGCCCAACCCTCAGCGCCACAGAGTGAAACCGAAGGTTTCGGTCGATGGGAGAGTGCTCTCAACCGTTGCGAGCTGCTCTGGCCCCGCCAGGGTCAGCAGCCGTCCAAACGCAGCACCTGCATCAAGCTCAGGGTCGACCAGACGATCGAAGGCATGCTGCGGGTGCGCTTCATCAACGGCCTGGCCGGCAGCCGCTATGCCAGCGAAGAACTGACCTTTGCCGGTCTGCTGCTGCAGCAGGACCAGCCGATGCGCTGCAGCAGCGGCAGCTGCCAACCCAGCTGGCCCCTGCGCCTGCAGGTGCACGGCGTGGCCACCAGGCGGTTCGACCCCCGCGGCATCGCTGACCAGCTGCCCCACAACCAACTGGCCCGCGGCAGTTGCAGGCTGGAGCCGCAACTGCTGGAGTGCCAGGCCCAGGATCGGACCGGGCAGCGCTGGGAGGCCGCAGCCCAGCTGCACAACGAAGCCAGCCGCCACGAGACCACAAACCGCAACAACTGACCAGGGCGCGAGCACATCAGGTGTTGATCAATACGTCTCGATGTCAGCAGAAGAACGACGATGTAATCGTCTGAATAAGGGCCGGCAATGAATGGCTTATCGACCTCACAATTGTAGCTGGAACTACCGGCTAAACACCTACAACTTTGACCAGAGCAGCTAACACTGAGCCTGAATGTTTGTTGTTACCGCGCCCGGAACGCATGCGGATCACCCACGCCCCTGGCCAACACCTGGTTGTGCTCTCCGACGAGGAAGCGTGCATCCTGATGCAGATCTGCGCTGTGGTGGTGACCGCGACCCATGCCGATTCAAGAATCAAGCTGCCGGCTGCGATGTTGACGGTGCTCT
>RGUW01000095.1 GCA_010027605.1 Synechococcaceae bacterium WB9_2_112
AAAAAACCCCGGCCCGTAGAGACGGCCGGGGCAAAGCAGCACCCACAGGACCAGCCTAGGAAGGCTGAGATTCCTAGCCTGCAGGGGCCGGCGGGATCTTATGGGCCAGCCAAATGGCCGAACGCACTTTCCAATGTCGACGATCCAAGGCCTGTCGCGCTTGGATTCCCGAGAGCGCGGTGGGGTGGCAGGAAGAAGGCAGCCAGCGCCGGCCGTTCTGTCTGCCGGGAATGTGCCCAAACGGCAAGCGCAACGACACGTCTGAGGAGCTGCTGGCGCTGCAGCTGGAGCTCCGCAAGCTCAAGGAGGCGGCTCGCGCTGCCGAGCGCGATCGTGATCGTGCTCTTGAGCAGCTGGCCAACACCATGGATTCACTGACGGCTGCGCTGGACATTCGGGAGATTGATCAGCCTGAGCCCCTGGCCGATCACCAACCTGGAGCGCGCTCGGAATCAGTGCCGATCCTGCTCTGCTCGGACTGGCACTGCGGCGCCGTGGTGCGGCCGGAAACGGTGAACGACCTCAACAGCTACGACGTGGAGGAGTTCCACCGGCGCGCTGCGGCCCTGTTCGTCAATGCCCTCAAAGTGGTCCGCATGGTGCGCAGCAGCTGCGACGTTCGGCAGATGGTGCTGTGGCTGGGCGGTGATCTGATCGACAACTGGCTTCACCCAGAGCAGATCCAGCTGCAGGAGCTATCGCCCACCCAGCAGATCATCGAGTGCGAGCGCGCCATTGTGGCCGGCATCGATCACCTGCTAGAGCACGGCGGCTTTGAGCGGATTGTGATCCCCTGCAGTTACGGCAACCACGGCCGGACCACGCAAAAGATGCAGGCCGACAACGCCCACGCCACCAGTTACGAGTGGCTGATGTATCAAAGCCTGCGCCGACATTATCGGCATCAGGAGCGCCTTGAATGGCGCATCAGCGACGGCAACATCCTCTACGTCGAAGTCCTTGGTCGGCTGCTGCGCTTTCACCATGGCGATGCCATCCGCTATCAGGGCGGCATCGGCGGGCTGACCGTGCCGCTGACGAAATGGCAGCTCCGGCAAGATCAGGGCATCGCTGCGGATCACAGCTTCTTCGGGCACTTTCATCAGCTCACCATGGGCCCAGCCTGGAGCGTGAATGGCTCGCTGATCGGCCCCACGGCCTACGGGCTGAAGCTGGGCTTTGCTCCAGAGCGCCCTCAGCAGCTGCTGCGATTCCTGGATTCGGAGCGCGGCTGGACCGGGGCCTTCCCGGTGCTGACCGACTGAGCCTGCTTCCTCGTAAACGCCCCGCACCCCCTGGCCCAGGCCAGGCCCTCGAGCAACGGTTCAGGGATGCCCAGCCCACAGCGGCCCAGCTGCATGTGCTGTTTGGTCTGCTCGCGCGAATCCCAATGCACGCACTGATGACACAGGCGCCGGGCCTGGTCGGGCTCCATGCGCTCCATTTCTGGCGCCTCGTCAGCCCAGCGCTCGCCAAACCGCACGCGCCTCACCGTTTCGCGGCCCAGGCCCACCTCCGCAGCGATCTGGGCATGGGTGACGCTGGGCGGATACTCCAGGATCCGGCGCACCAGGAGTCGGCCGCGGCTCTTTGTTTCCAACGTGAGCTGCCGTTGCAGGCTCAGGCTAGAAACGCCGATCAGCTGGCCCACGCCTCGTCCTCGGGGAACAGCTCAGCCATTGTGGGTGGTTCAGGCTCTGGCAACGGGTCAGGCTCTGGCCAGCAGCTGCAGGTCAACAAGCGCTGTTGCAGGCGCTCGCGCTGCTCATCGGTGAGCAGGTGGCGCAGCGGCTCAAGCACCACCGCTGCGGGCCCAGCCAGCCAATCAGGCCAGCGATCGCAGCCGAAGGTCCAGATCCCGCCATCCGGTGCCGTGGCGGCCCACAGGCGCGCAAGTTCCGGGCCTGGGTGCCACCACAGGTTGAGCCGCCAGCCGTTGGCCAGATCGATGCGTTGAGCGCCCCCGGCATCGGTCACAGGCCGATCAGCCAGCAGGGCGCAATCAGGCTCCCCAGCCCGAACCAGCACAGCCGCCAGGGCGGCGCGGCTGGGTGGAGCTGGGGGTTCGTGGTCAGGCATCGGGCTTCCCAGCAGGCGCGGCCGGTGGGGTGGCCTCAGGAGTGGGGCCAACCTTCAAGGATTCCTCGCGCAGCAAGCGCCGCTCCAGCTCCTCCACGCGCTCCAGCAGGTGCAGGAGCGCCTGGGGGATCGTGGCACCGCCCTGAGCAGCGCATTGTTTGAGCCAGGCGATCTGTTGAGAAGTAATGTTCATGGTCGTGCAGGAGCGCCTGGGGGATCGTGGCACCGCCCTGAGCAGCGCATTGTTTGAGCCAGGCGATCTGTTGAGAAGTAATGTTCATGGTCCTGAGTCTGAGTGTGGGGTGAAATGGTTCGGGGACTTACAGCCCTGCCCTTGCAGCCGCCCGGATGGTTCGTATCGGACCTGGCATCAGCGGCTGACCTCGATGGGTCCAGGGTTCGGGGGAGAGGCGCCAGTGGCTCCACCGCCTGAGCCGGGCAGTGGTGGCGCATCCCCCAGGAGGGTGGGGCAGGCCCCGAGGGTTAGGAAGAAGCTGATGCGACACCTCGTCCGGCTTTTTTCTGCACAACGGCATTGCGCGTGATTCGTTCATTGACCATCAGCCGCTCTGCTGACATAAACAAAGAAACCTTGCCGTCGCGAGCCACAAACATTTCGCCTATTCCAAGCCCGCCTAGGACGCGCCTGGCTGATTCGTAGTGAATGCACTGGTTTGATTTTGCATACGCAAATTCATCGGCTGCGGTATAGCCTTGCAAGCCGGGACACATAAACACAGGCATGTAGCCATGTCCATCCCAATAGGTCGCCTTGTAATCAATTGCTTGCGCAATGTGATCGCCAAGGCGGACAGTGGCTGGCCTATCGGGCCGCTTGTACTCAATCGCAAAAGGGCCAATCCCCCATTCCGTCCCCGAAGTTGGTGTGCAGATCACGTCTACGCGAACTCGCTTGCGCTTGACTTGGCTAAAAGGAAAGCAAGTGCCCCAGCATTCAGTTTGCACATTAAAAAATTTTGACAGGCTTGGAATTGAAAATTCTATAAATTGCTTTTCTGACCAGCCATGAAAGACTTTTTCTGCATATTCGGGCCTTGTGCATGGTCCGACATTGTTTTGCGCAATGTCCCATTGACGAAACTCTTCGACCGGATCGGCAGGTTGCATGTGTCGTTCTGCTGGCGAGAGGGCCTGTTCGGCTCAGACTACACAGCCTGATGCGGATCTGCAACCTATCTGCCTACACTGGCTCAGAACTCCGACCAGAGGCATGCCAAGACCATCTGTGACCTTTCGCCCCACCGAGGCCCAGCGCAAGTGGCTTGATCGCCAGCGACGAGAGCGCGGGATCCCTGTCACCACCGTGATTCAACTGCTGCTGGAGCAGGCCATCGCCACCAGCCAGGAACCCCATGGGCAGGCCTGAGCCCACCATCCTCACGAAGTGGGGCCGGCTGACCGGGGCGCAGTGGCTGGAGGCCAGGCACCGTGAGGCCATAGATGCCTGGTGGACGCCAGAGGTCGAGGCCTATGTGGCCGAGGCATGGCCGACACCTGAGCAGCTCGCCATCAACCAGCGGCACTGGGCCCAGCAGAAGCGCGCCCACCGGAACCGCACCGCTACCGCCAAGGCCATCAGCAGCGTGGCCCGCGCCGATCGTGCCCGCCCTGGCTCAGGCTCCCGACTCCGACCAGCACCCTCTCAGCTTTCGATCCTGTGACCATCCCCCCGATCCATCGGGGGCAGGCTGATCAGTTCCTCGCGCTGCTTGGGAAAGACCCAGCGGCGGCCAGGCTGCGCGCCTTCCCCCATCGCCTCAACCCCAGCCGGGCCGCCATTGGCCCGCGGAAGGGCGCCTACGACATCGACGCCGCCAGCCGTTGGCAGCGCGAAGGCCGCGGCGTCTACCTGGTCATCAATGACGGCGGCGACAGCGACGACGCCATCACCCTCTGTCGTGCCTTCTGGGTTGAATGGGACGACCACCCTGTGGACTGGCAGCTCACTGCTTGGCGTGAGTTCGGGCTGGGTGAACCGTCGATCATCGTCACCACCGGCGGCAAGTCGGCGCACTTGTACTGGGTGCTGACCGAGCCGATCAGCCGCAACCGCTGGGAGCCGATTCAGGCGGCGCTGATCGCCGTCACCGGCGCCGATCCGGTGAACCGCAACGCCAGCAGGGTGATGAGGCTGCCCGGCGCCTTCTACATCGGCCCGGATGGCAAGGCCTCGGGCCAGTCGAAGATCCACGCCAGCTCTGCCAACTGCTACAGCGTCGAGGAGGTCGAGGCCTGGCTTGCCGCCATCCCCCAGGCCGAGCCGGAGCAGGCGCCGCGGGATGACGCAAACCCATTCAATGGGATCCCCGTCTGGGACGCCGGCGATCTGCCGGAGCGGCCACCCGGGGCGTTGCGTGAGGCCCTGCTGCAGGTGCCGCCGTTTGCACCGAAGCAGAAGCAGTACCCCCTGCTGCTGGGGTTGGCGCGGCGGCTGCTGGTGGACCTGGGCAAGCAGGGCGCCATCGACATCCTGCGCGAGACGTGCGCCGCGCAGATCACTGACCTGGAGTCGTACTTCGTCACCCCCTCCAGTGGCATCAGCCCCGGCAGCACCTGGGCCTACCTGCGCGATCAGTGGGGCATTGACATCAGGCGCCACGATCTGCGGGGAAAGCATCCAGGCGGCGCCCAGCAGGGCCGGCAGGCGCCGCCGGCATCGGAGGAGGACGAAGACCAGCCGGCAGCTGACCAGCCGCGGCCGCGGGCTGCCCGGGCCCCGCTGCTGACCCTCGATGAGGTTCGCGAGCGGTTGCGGTACGCGGTGCAGAGCGGCGCGTCACGCCAGGACCTTGAGGCCGAGCGCATCCGCCTGGCTGCCGCCAGCGACATCCCCGCGGCGACGCTTCAGGGCCTGCTGCTGGCGATTCAGCGCGAGGCGGAATCCGGGCTGCAGGTGCAGCAGGAGGCGCAGCGCCTGGCCAGGGCCAAGGACCGCGCCGACGCCAACAAGGCGATCAGTCTTGACGAGCTTCTGCCGCCCGCACCCGTTACCTGCCTGCCGACGACGTGGCCGTCTGCATGGCGTTTCTGGTCTGCATCTCTGGCGTGGTGAAGTTGGGGACTGAGGTGATCGCCAGCAGGGCCGCCGACTACCGCGTGCCACTTAACCTGTACGGCGCCCTGGTGGCCCGCTCCGGCGCGAAGAAGTCGCCGCTGTCTCGGCTGCTGGTGAGCAAGCCGACTGAAGAGCTGCGCATCGAGCTGGCCCGGGCTCACAGCCGCGCCATGGAGGACTGGACCGAACAGAACCGCGGCGTGAAGCCATCGGAGCGGCCCGACCCGCCGAAGGCGCCGTACCTGTCGATCAGCGACGCCACCGCCGAGGCCCTGGCGCAGCAGCTGCAGGTGCAGGAGGACCGCGGGCTGGGTTTGCTGCTGCATCGTGACGAGCTCGCCGGCTTGTTCGGCAACCTCAACCAGTACCGCAGCGGTCGCGGCTCCGACTCTGAGCAGCTCCTTGAGGCTTACGACGGGTCAGGCTTCCGCTCGCTACGGGTCGCTGCGGTGAACGGCGGGCGGGCCTACAGCCGGTGCCACCTGTCGATCTGGGGCACGATCCAGCCGGCCGTGCTTCAGGCCCTGGTGGCCGATGGCGACGCCTCAGGCCTCTGGGCGCGCTACCTGTTCATTCCCCTGCCGGAGGTGGTCGTACCACTGGCAGACGAGGAATCCGACGAAGAGGCAGCCGTCAGCGAGGCCGCCACGGCCCTGCTGGCCAAGGCCTGCAGCCACATCTACAAGCTGCCGCGGACCAGCCTCACCCTTGACAGCGGCGCCCGCAAGGCCTTCATGGCCTACGAAGCCAGGTGTCAGCGGGCTGCCCTCGATGCCACCGTGCCGGCTCAGGGCGCGCTGATGGGCAAGGCGCCTGGGAAGGTGCTGCGCGTGGCGGCCTTGCTTCATCTGCTCTGGTGCTGGGAGCGGAACGTCTCGGGCCCAATCAGCCCCGGCGCCATTGAGCGCGGGATCCTGCTGGTCGATCACCTCAACGCCTGGGCCCTGAGCATCCATGAGGCCGCCGCCGGTGGCGAGGCGTCAGACCTGATGCGGCTGGTTCACCGGCTGGCTCAGGCCAGCGGCGGGGCCATCGCCTGGCGTGACGTGGCCCATCGGCTCAGCAAGGCCCAGCGCAAGGAGATCGACTCCGCGGCGGCTGGGGCGGCGGCTGATGCCTTGGCTGGCATGGGGCTGGGGCAGGTGGAGCGCAGCGCCCGCGGCGCCTGGTCGTACCGGGCCACGGGGGAGCTGCCATGAGGGCCGGCGGACTGTTGGCTCTGTTGGTTCAATGTTGGTCGCGAGCCAACACGGAAAACCCCAGTCCCTATAAGGGATATAGGTATATATATATGTATATGTTGGTTTGTTGGTCTTTTTCTCTCTGTCTTTTTCTCTCTCTCTTTTTTCTGTAACAGGGAGGCACACTCACGCAAAAGCAGCCAACAGAGCCAACAAACCAACACTCAGCCGAGATCGCCTCCAGCGCAGCCGCTTTCAATGTTGGTCGGGCTGCCAACGCTGAGCCAACAGAA
>RGUW01000096.1 GCA_010027605.1 Synechococcaceae bacterium WB9_2_112
AGGCCAGGCGCTTGTAGTGGTTGTAGACCGCCACCGAGAGGGTCTTCTTGGCTTCCTCCTGACCCACCACCTGGCGGTCGAGGAACTCCTTGATGTCCCTGGGTTTCGGGATCTGGGCCAGGGTCGGCGCCGGCTTCGAGACCTTCTTGGTGGGGGTCTTGCTGCGGCTGGCCTCCTGGCTGCCCCTGGCTCCGGTGGCAGCCGGGCCCGCCACGAGCTCCTCGTCGAGGATCTCGTTGCACAGGTCGATGCACTCGTCGCAGATGTAGACACCCGGACCCGCGATCAGCTTGCGCACCTGCTCCTGCGACTTGCCGCAGAAGGAGCATTTCAGGTGTGCGTCGAACTTCGGCATCGAACCTTGGCTGCGGCAGGGCAGGGCTGGAAGCCCTTAGGACAAGGATCGACCCTCCGGGAGGTTTCGTCAGCCGTCCTTAAGGATCAAACCGGAGCGGTCTCGGTGACGACCCGATCGATCAGTCCGTATTCAACCGCTTCTGCAGGCGAAAGGAAGTAGTCGCGATCGGTGTCTTCAGCAATTTTGTCGAGCGGCTGACCGGTGTGCTCGGCCAGCAGGCCGTTGAGGGTGTCCTTGAGGAACAGGATCTCCTTGGCCTGGATCTCGATGTCGACCGCCTGGCCCTGGGCACCGCCGAGGGGCTGGTGAATCATGATCCGCGCGTTGGGCAGGGCCAGCCGCTTGCCCTTGGTGCCGCCCGAGAGCAGAAAGGCCCCCATGCTGGCGGCCAGGCCGTAGCAGATGGTCACCACATCCGGGGCGACCTGCTGCATCGTGTCGTAGATGGCCAGGCCGGCCGTGACCGAGCCACCCGGGGAATTGATGTAGATCTGAATGTCCTTCTCTGGATCCTCGGCCTCGAGGAACAGCAGCTGGGCCACCAGCGCATCGGCGACGCCATCGTCGATGCCGCTGCCCAGAAAGATGATCCGCTCCCGCAGCAGCCGGGAGTAGATGTCGAACGCCCGGTCACCGCGGCCTGACTGTTCCACCACGGTGGGCAGCACGCCGGGAGAGGCGATCGGACCGGCCGACCAGCAACCATCCGTCCAGCGGCTGTGGACCGGGTGAGGGGTAAGGGCGTCGATCACGCGCGCGGCTCGGCAGGGGATGGGGTCTTCAATTTATGGGCGCCGGCAGCGGCGCCGCGGTCTGATCAGGCGTCGTCGCCGCTCTTGGCCTTGGCCTTGGTGGCCTTGGGCTTGCTCTCCTTGGGCTTGCTGTCCTTGGGTTTGGCGCTCGCCTTGGCGTCGTCGTCAGCCCCGGTTGCAGCGGCCTCGCCGGGGGCGGTGTCGCTGGCGATCTTCTCGCTGATCGTGCTGTTGGCCTCGAGCCACTCGAGCAGCTTCTCCTGCAGCAGATCGTCAGCAACGGCCTGGCGCAGGCGCTGCGGATCGATGTTGCCCTGTTGGCTGAGGCTGCGGCTGACCTCCTTGACCTTGGCGTTGAGCGCGTCCTCCTCGACGCTGATGCCTTCGGCCGCGGCCAGGGCCTGCAGGGCCAGGGAGCGCTTCAGCCGTTGCTCGGCTTCGGGCCGGGAGGTGTCCATCAGGCTGCGCACCAGATCGGGGGTGAACAGCTTCTTGACGTCCATCCCCTGTTCGGCGATCTGGCCGGCGGTCTGCTCGATCAGGTTGCGGATCTCCTGTTGCACCAGGGTTTCGGGCAGCTCCACCTCCAGCTGCTCCACCAGGGCCTCGATCAGGGCGTTGTGGCGGTTGGCCTTGCCACGGCGATCGGCGTCGTCCTTGAGGCGGTTCTCGAGTTCGCTGCGCAGTTCGGCCAGGGTCTTCTTGTCGCTGGCCTGCTGGGCGAAGGCGTCATCGAGGGCCGGCAGTTCGCGGGTCTTGAGCTCCTTGAGCGTGATCTCGAAGCGGGCCTTGCGGCCGGCGGCGTCCTCCTGGGGGTAGCTGTCGGGGAACTGGCAGTCGACCGTCTTGGTGTCGCCGGCCTTCATGCCGATCACCCCTTCGATGAAGCCGGGGATCATGCGGCCTTCCTCCAGCTCGACCTCCATGGCATCGCTGCTGCCGCCGCTGATCGCCTCGTTGCTGTCGGCATAGACGCCGCTGAAGGCCAGCACGGCCACATCACCGCTCTGGGCGGCCCGCTTTTCCACCGGCACCAGGGTGGCGAGCTGCCGCCGCGACTGCTCCAGCAGTTCATCGACCCGGGCCGGGTCGTAGCTCACGCTCTCAGCCTCGGCCTTGAGGCCTTTGGTGGTCTTGAGGCTGGGCGTGGGTTCCACGTCCAGCTCCAGGGTGATGGTCAGGTTCTGGCCCGGCTCAAACCGCTCCAGCACCGCCTCGAAGCCCTCGCTGAGCTCAGGCCTGCCGATGGCGGGCACGGTCTCCTGCTCGAGGGCGTCGCGATAGGCGCTGTCGACGAGATCTTCGAGCGCAGTGGCGCGGATCCGCAGCGGTCCGATCTGCTGCAGCAGCACGGCCCGGGGCACCTTGCCCTTGCGGAAACCGGGCAGCCGGACGCTGCGGCTCAGGCTCTCCACGGCCCGCTCGTAGGCGGCCTGGCTGCGCTCGGCGCCGATGGCCAGCTCCAGGGCCACCCGGCTGCCGGGACGTGGGCTGCTTTTCACCGTCAGGCTGGTGCCGGCAGTGGCGGTGGATCCGGAGGCAGCGGCGGCAGGACTCATGGGGCTGGAAATCGCTCAGGCAGCCCACGATCCTAGAAACTGGTCGCCCGGGGGCCCCAGGCACCTATTGTTTGCATGGCGCACGACGCAGGCGATACCTTCCGGTTCGGGTTCATTTCCAGTCCAGATCCAGTCCAGGTCCAGTCCAGGTCCGGTTTCCATCGAGTCCGTCCCGCAGGTTCGTTTCGCAACACCGTCGGCCGTCGGTGATCGGGTCCCCACAGTCCCTGGATCTCCGGTTCCCGGCACGGGATGCCGCCCCCTTGAAGCCGCACCCGATTCCAGCAATACGCCTCAGCGCAACCCCTGACGCCTTTCCCCCGCAATCCCACCTCTGCAACCGTTGACCGTCGCCCAGCCCGCCACTCAGACCCAACCCAGGCTTCTGCCCGACGGTCCCCTGCGGGTGGCGATCCTCGGGGCCACCGGCGCCGTGGGTCAGGAATTGCTGGACCTGCTGGCCGAACGCGACTTTCCGGTCGGCAGCCTGATTCCCCTGGCGTCGCCCCGTTCGGCGGGCCAGCCGCTGCAGTGGCAGGGTCAGGAGCTGACGATTCAGCCGGTGGAGGCCGCGGCTTTCAACGGTGTGGATCTGGTGCTGGCCTCGGCCGGAGGCTCGGTGTCGAAGCAGTGGGCCCCCGTGGCCGCTGCCGCGGGAGCCGTGGTGATCGACAACTCCAGTGCCTTCCGCCTGGATCCGTCGGTGCCGCTGGTGGTGCCCGAGGTCAACCCCGAGGCGGCCTTCGGCCATCAGGGCATCATTGCCAACCCCAACTGCACCACGATCCTGCTGACCCTCGCCCTGGCGCCCCTGCAGGCGCGGCGTCCGATCCGGCGGGTGGTGGTGAGCACCTACCAGAGCGCCAGCGGCGCCGGTGCCCGCGCCATGGAGGAACTGCGCAACCTCAGCCGCACCGTGCTCGAGGGCGGTGAGCCGGTCAGCGCGGTGCTGCCCCACTCCCTGGCCTTCAACCTGTTTCTGCACAACTCCCCCCTGCAGCCCAACGGCTACTGCGAGGAGGAGCTCAAGATGCTCAACGAGACCCGCAAGATCATGGCCATGCCGGAGCTCAGGCTCAGTGCCACCTGCGTGCGGGTGCCGGTGCTGCGGGCCCACTCCGAGGCGGTCAACATCGAGTTCGAGCAGCCGTTTCCGGTCGACGAGGCCCGCGCCCTGCTGGCGGCCGCTCCGGGTGTCGAACTGCTGGAAGACTTCGAGGCCAATCGGTTTCCGATGCCGACCGATGTCACCGGCCGCGACCCGGTGGCGGTCGGACGCATCCGCCAGGACCTCAGTGACCCCAACGCCCTGGAGCTGTGGCTCTGCGGCGACCAGATCCGCAAGGGTGCGGCCCTGAATGCGATTCAGATCGCCGAGCTGCTGCTCGCCGGCCGCGCGGGAGGTGCCGTTTGAGCAGCGCCGCCCAGCAGCCCTGGTTGAACGCCCCCTTCGGCCGGGTGGTGACCGCCATGGTGACGCCGTTCGGTCCGGACGGTGCCGTGGATCACGCCCTGGCTGCCCGGCTGGCGGATCACCTGGTCAGCCATGGCTCCGACGGTCTGGTGATCTGCGGCACCACCGGCGAGTCGCCCACCCTGAGCTGGGCCGAGCAGCACCGCCTGATCGCCGCCGTGCAGGAGGCGGTGGCGGGCCGGGCCCGGATCATCGCCGGCAGCGGCAGCAACTGCACCGCCGAGGCGGTGGAGGCCACCCGTGAAGCCGCCCGCCTGGGCGTGGATGGCGCTCTGGTCGTCGTGCCCTACTACAACAAGCCCCCCCAGGAGGGGCTCGAGGCCCATTTCAGGGCTGTGGCCGCCGCCGCGCCCGAGCTGGCCTTGATGCTCTACAACATTCCCGGGCGAACCGGCTGCAGCCTCGCGCCGGAGACCACCGCCGGGTTGCTCGACTGCCCCAATGTGGTCGCTTACAAGGCCGCCAGCGGCAGCACCGAGGAGGTGAGCGCCCTGCGCGGCCTCTGCGGCGATCGCCTCGCCGTCTACAGCGGCGATGACGCCCTCACCCTGCCGATGCTGGCGGTGGGTGCCGTGGGCGTGGTGAGCGTGGCCAGCCATGTGGCCGGTCCCCAGATCAGCGCCATGATCCGGGCCTTTCTTGACGGCGACCTGGCCCGGGCGCTGGCACTGCACGAGCAGCTGCTGCCCCTGTGCAAGGCCCTGTTTGCCAGCACCAATCCGATCCCTGTGAAGGCTGCCCTTGACCTCTGCGGCTGGCCTGTGGGCGCTCCCCGTCTTCCCCTTCTTTCTGCCTCTGACGCTGTGAGACAACGACTGTCCGAAACCCTGGCCGCCCTGCGTCCCACCTGACGCCAAGGCTGTTTCGAGTCAGGTTGAAAGCCATTTTCCGCTTGACCCTCCAGGCTGCATGCCTCACATTCTCTCCATCAGTTCATTTCAACCGGTTCACGTTCAACCAGTTCATTTCAACGACGTTCTGCAATCTTCATGACCAGTTTCAACGGCAATGGCCACAGAGGCGACAACGGCAATAACGGATCCAATGGTGTGAACGGAAAATCAGCGGCCAGGCAGGCGGCGCTGCGCGTGATTCCCCTCGGTGGCTTGCACGAGATCGGCAAGAACACCTGCGTGTTCGAGTACGGCGACGACATCATGCTGGTGGATGCCGGCCTGGCTTTCCCCAGCGATGGCATGCACGGCGTCAATGTCGTGATGCCCGACACCAGCTATCTCAAGGAAAACCAGAAGCGCATCCGCGGCATGATCGTGACCCACGGTCACGAAGATCACATCGGTGGGATCTCGCACCACCTTAAGAACTTCAACATCCCGGTGATCTACGGACCCCGTCTGGCCCTGGCGATGCTCACCGGCAAGATGGAAGAGGCCGGTGTGATGGATCGCACCGTCCTGCAGACCGTCGCCCCCCGCGATGTGGTGAAGGTCGGTCAGCACTTTTCGGTGGAGTTCATCCGCAACACCCACTCGATGGCCGACAGCTATTCGCTGGCCATCACCACGCCGGTGGGCACGATCATCTTCACCGGTGACTTCAAGTTCGATCACACCCCGGTCGATGGCGAGCACTTCGATCTGGCCCGTCTGGCCCACCACGGTGAACAGGGTGTGCTGTGTCTGTTCAGCGACTCGACCAACGCCGAGGTGCCCGGCTTCTGCCCGCCCGAGCGTTCGGTGTTCCCCTGCCTGGATCGCCACATCGCCCAGGCCGAAGGGCGCGTGATCATCACCACCTTCGCCAGTTCAATCCATCGCGTCGCGATGATCCTGGAGCTGGCGCTCAAGAACGGCCGCAAGGTGAGCCTGCTGGGCCGCTCGATGCTCAACGTGATCGCCAAGGCCCGCGAACTCGGTTATATGCGCGCCCCCGACGACCTGTTCGTGCCGATCAAGCAGATCCGCGATCTACCTGACCGCGAGACGCTGCTGCCTGGCGGCGCTGAGCCGCATCTCCCGCGGTGAGCACCCCCAGGTTCAGGTCAAGTCGTCCGACACGATCATTTTTTCGGCCAGCCCGATTCCGGGCAACACCATCTCGGTGGTCAACACGATTGACCGGCTGATGATGCTGGGCGCCAAGGTCATCTACGGCAAGGGCGAGGGTATCCACGTTTCCGGCCACGGCTTCCAGGAGGACCAGAAGCTGATGCTGGCTCTCACCAAGCCCAAGTTCTTCGTGCCGGTGCACGGTGAGCACCGCATGCTCGTCTGCCACAGCAAGACCGCCCAGTCGATGGGCGTGCCCGCGGACAATATTTTGATCATCGACAACGGTGATGTGGTCG
>RGUW01000097.1 GCA_010027605.1 Synechococcaceae bacterium WB9_2_112
TGTCCCTGAGCCGCTCTTGGTGATGCCATACCCACCTGAAACCACACCAGAAAGGGTTAGCTGCGTTCCTGATTCGTTAAGAACAGCACTGTTGGCAGCCAACGTCACAGCACCACTCAGGCTGCTGGTGCCAGTGCTGGTCTTCAGCGTGGCGCCCTCCAGGGTGATCGGCTCAGCCCCGACAGCAACTCCCTGCAAATCCAATGTGGCAGCACTGCCAACCGTCGTGCCTACAGCCGTTGCGCCCAGAGCGCTGGCATTGCTGATGGCCAACGTGCCAGCGCTCAGGCCTGTACCACCTGTGTAGGTGTTGGTTCCTGACAACACCAGGGTGCCGACACCACTCTTGTTGAGCGCAAGATTACCGCTCAATATGCCGCTTACCGTGCCCGAACCAGCGCCAGAATCAAGAACCAAAGTCAGAAGATTATTCGTGTCGGTATTGCCGATGGCTGCGCTTATATCAATCTTGCCTGCTGCTGTCAATACCAGGTTTGCGGCCGATCCGCCGGTTTTGACGATCGGCGCAGTAACACTGATGTTGCCAGCATCATTTCCCAGTGAGCCTGTATTAATACTAACGCTAGTTCCCTGATTCAATGAGACCGCAATATCACTCGCCAAAATTGTGCTGGTTGACGCTGCCGTAAACGAGCTCGAATAGGAGGGACTGCCAGACGCTGGCCCTGATGAGATTGTGATGTTATTTGGGTCAATTAACCATTCGCCACCTCTGCCCCAGGACGCCTTGGCGTCGATATGAATGCCATCGACTCGCAACACATAGCCCGACGTTTCGATTCGCCCGCCATCACCGCCCTGGCCGCCGCCCTTGGCCACCAGGCTGCCGATTGCGGTGGTTGACCCCTCTGGCTTGGTGATTTCACTCCAAACCACCACCGTGCCGCCATTGCCGCGCTCGGTGGCTGAGGCATCAGCCAGGGCTTCGGTGCCAAAGGCGGTGCGCAGGGCCTGACGCACCTGGGGGTTGCTGTTCTGCCAACTGCCGCCCAACTGGATCAGGCCGCCGCCGGCTGGGCCTGTGGCCAGCAGACGGGACGCGCCGTCGACCAGCACCTCGCGGCCCAGCACGCTGAGGCTGCCGCCGACCCCCTGCCACGGCAGCACCGCCAGCTGGGAGCCGCTGAGTTGCGCGGTGCCGTCGACCGCGTCGATCAGCAGGTCGCGATCGATGCTGATGCTGATGCCCTGGGCCACGATGCCGGGCACACCGGAGATGCCGGCAGCGCTGCGGGCGGCGTCATCGACCTGCAGGCTGCTGGCTCCCAGCAGCGGGGCCCCCGCCATGGCCGCGGCCTGCTGGGCGGTGGTGGAGAACACATCAAAACTGCCGCCGCCGGTCATTGCCATGCGGGTCGCCGTCGACAACCCCAGCTGCTGAATGCCAACAAAGCCGGCACCGGGGCCCAGGTGGATGCCACCCGGTGACAGCAGCACAAAGTTGGCCGGATTCGACAGGCTGACGACCTTGTCGATGACGCTGCCGTAGGGGTTCGTGACGCCAACGATCAGGTTCTGAAAGGCGGCGTTGTCGAACCGCACCCCGCTGATCGCCCCCTGGGTGTTCAGCGCATCGAGACGATGAAACAGGTTGGCGCCGGCGGCCGTGCCGCCGCCCACCACACACAGGCCGCTGCTGCAGCTGCCACCCGCAACCCCGTTGACCAGGCTGCCCAGACTGCCGGCACCCGCGGTGGCACTGACCTGGGCGCGCACCGGAGCCGCAACCAGCAGCAGCGGCAGCGCAGCCACGGAACCCAGCCACGCCCGCTGCAACAGCCTGGGTAGCCAGAGACCCTCGGGGCGTGAATCAGACAGGGTGCAAAGGGTGCAAGAACAAGGCCTCCAGCCTCGATTTTGGCACTCATCCCCGTGAAAATTAACCCTGATGCCTTGACAATGACGGCAACCGCGGGGCGACCACCATGGCCCTGCCGACGCCGTGATGCTCTGGCTGCTGGCCCAACTGATCGCCCCGCCGCTGCAGCCCGGGCCGATTCGTCTGCCGGAGCAGACGCCACTGGAGGAGCGCTCGCCCCTGGCACCCAAGTCCAAGCAGGGCCCCGTGCTCGATGGCGCCCCCGGCGAGGCCAGGCCCACGGAGCCCCAGGAGACACCCAGTCCGGCAGCACCGAACAAGACCGCTGAACCAGAGCTGCCGCGCCTCGAGGGGAGCACCCCCTACAGCCGCGAGCAGCTGCAGACCATTCTCAAGGGCTGCCTGGAGGGCGGTGGCAGCCGCAGCGACGGCCTGCGGCGCTGCGCAGCAGCCCTGACCACCCGCCTGGTCACCGACGGTTACGTGAACAGCCGCGTCTATGTGCGCGCCAAACCGGAACCCGGGCTGCTCGAGGTGGTCGAGGGCCGCATCGCCGAGGTGCGTGTGCGCAGCAGCGACCCCGGCCTGGAACGCAGCCTCACGCGGCGGCTGCGACCGCTGGTGGGCACCGTGCTCAACCTGCCCCGGCTCGAGCAGGATCTGATCGCCCTGCGGGGCATTCCCGGGGTCGGGCAGGTGCGCGGCAACCTGGGCCGGCTGGGCAGCGACCCCACCGAAGCGGTGCTCAACCTGAGCGTCGATCCGGCCCCGGTGCCATGGACCGGTGAGGTCTCGGTGCGCAACGACGGCAACGCCAGCAGCGGCGAATGGCGCGCCGTGGGCATCGCCCTCAAGAACGACCTGATCGCCCGCGGTGACACCCTGCTGCTGGTGGGCGAGGCCAATGCCGACCAGCAGGCCGAACTGGGCGCCACGATCGCCTCGATCAGTTACACCGCACCGCTGGCCGAGCGGCTCAAATTCACCGGCTCCTTCGGTTACAGCCGCCGCAACCTGGTCGAGGCCGATGGGCTGCTGCACAACATCAGCACACGGCAGTTTCAGGGCTACGGCCAGCTCGAATGGGTGGTGCGGGAGCGCAATCGGTTCCGCTGGAGCGTGTTCGGCGGCATCAGCGGCAACCGCAACGACACCTTTCTCGATGGCGTCGACATCGACACCCTGATCAGCTCGATCGGCTGGACCCAGACCGGCTAAGCAGCGGCAATCTGAGCTGGAGCGGCAACCTCTACGGGCTGCAGGGCATGCCCAGCTTCAGCACGGATCAACAGCTGGCCGTGCTGGGTACGGCCGGCGTCGACCCGGGCACGGCCCGCGCCCTGGGCGGCATCGTCAACCTCAACTGGTTTGCCATGCCCAGGCTGCTGCTGAGCCTGCGGGGGGCCGGCCAGCTGGCCTTCAACCCGCTGACGCCGGACATGGGCTTTTCGCTGGGAAGCGACACCGGCCTCAAGGGTCTGCCCGGCACCCTGATCAGCGGCGACAGCGGCTATCTCTGGACCGCTGAGCTCACCTGGACCTTCTGGACCGACACCCGCCAGGCCCTGCAACTGGTGCCCTTCATCGGTTCAGGCGGGGTCACGACCCAGCGAACGGGCCTCAGCTTCAGCGACACCGTGGGCAGCACCGGTGTGCTGATGCGTTGGCTGGCCAGCCGGCAATGGGCCCTCGAACTGGGCTGGGTCAACCCATTCGATGTCGAGCAACGTCCCTACTGGAACAGCTGGCTGCTCGGCAGCGGCGTCTACACCAAAGTGCAGTACCGCTTCTGAAGCTGATGGCATGAGCGCAACCTCCAACCTCGACCAGGCCCGCCAGCAACTGCAGCAGCGCTTGCGGCAGGGTGCCGAGAGCCAGGGCCGGCCTGTGCAGCTGCAGCCCGATCAGGTGCTGTTTGAGGTCAACGACGTCAGCGACGGCCCCTATGTGCTCGAGGAGGGCGCGCTGCGCATCACGATCCGCAACCCTTCGGGCGACGTGATCGAACTGGCCCGGCTGGCCCCCGGAGCCGTGATCGGCGAGATGTCTCTGCTCGGCGAGGCGACCCGCTCAGCCAGCTGCAGTGCCGCCGAAGAGGGCGCCCTGGTGATGGGCATCGGCCGCGACGAAGCGATGGCGCTGATCGACGGCGACCCCCAGGCCCGTCAGGCGCTGGTGCTGATTCTCAGCGAGCGGGCACGCAACATGGTGCGCTTCATTCACGACTTCAGCCATCTGACCGCCCTGGTCGCCAAGGGCGACTACGACGGCGTGCAGACGCTGATCAACAGCAGCGGCAGCACCGACCCGGCGGTCAAGGCCGCCCGTGAAGCGTTTCGGGCCATGCTCGATCGGGTCCAACAGCGCGAAGCCGAGCTGCAGACAACGATCGCCACCCTCAGCCTGGAGATCGACCACCAACGGGCCGCCCAGGAGGTGGAATCGATCCTGAGCGCCAGCAGCTTTCAGAACCTGCAGCAGAACTCGGCCGACCTCAGGCGCCGGCTACGGGGCGAGTGACGCCATCGGGCGCCCAATCAGGGCGCCCTCAGTGGGCGCCGGCCCGCAGGGTGAAGGCGTTGAGCAGCGCAAACACCACCGAACCCACCACAAACCAGAGGAAGGAGGTGTCTTCGGGTTTGCGCAGCTCCACCCGAAAGACGTTGTAGATCACGATGCCGCCCAGCAGCGAGAAGGCTCCCAGCAGCGCGACGTTGGGCAGGGTGCCGGCCGCCGCCAGCAGCGACGCCACCACCAGCACCGGCACCACCAGGCGCGGCGCCAGGGAGGCAAAGCGGCGCTCGTCTTCTTCGCAGGTGGCCAGGGCATCGAAGCCCAGATGCAGGGCAAAGGTGACCAGATACAGCACCGCCGAGACCCAGCCGCTCAGATGGCTGAACTGAAATGGCAGGGTCAGCAGGATCAGGGCGGCATACCCGGTGAACACCCCCAGGCTGATGGCGAAATTGGAGCGTTTTTCGGCCGCCTTGACCCCCACGAATTTCCACTCGCCCATGGCGGCGTGGGCGGCATTGGCCTGCTGCAGGCAGTAGTGCTGAATGCCCTTGTAGATCAGCAGACCCAGCAGGGCCAGGCCAAAGGCCGCCGCCGGCGGACCATGCAGCTCGGTGTTGATCACACTGAGCTCGGGCAGCAGCAGCAGCAGCACATAGGCGGCCGCCAGACCACCCGAAAACGAGCGCAGCGCCGTGGGCCAGCGCAGTGCCTTGGGTTGCTGGCGATTGTCGCTGTGCTCGAGCAGTTCGAGGATCGGACGGGCCCGCAGCACCACCGCGAGCACCGCCAGCAACAGCAGCACCAGGCCCGCCTCCTGGGGCAGGCTGGCGGCATGGCTGGCCGCCGCCGCATGGGTGGTCGCCGCAGCCTCCGTGTGGGGTGCTTCAGCAGCGCTGGGGGCTGCAGCCAACAGAACAGACAGAATCATGAGCGCAGAGCGGCGATCGACTGGGCCACTTCCCGCAGGGCCACCGACAGGGGATGGTCGGGCTGCTGCAGGCAGAACAGCCCGTTGCCGCCGTACCGCATGATCTCGTCGGACTGGGGCAGGATCGCCAGACACCGGTCGCCGTAGGTCTGCTCGATCGTGGTCTTGAGGTTGGGCCAATCGAGGCTGGTGATCGCCTTGTTGACCACGAAGCGCAGGGCCGGCACCCCCAGCTTGCGCGCCACATCGACGGTCACGGCGGTGCCCTGGTAGTCCTGACGGTCAGGACGCAACAGCATCAGCAGCAGATCGGCCACCGTGATCGACATCAACGTCGTCTCGTTGATGCCCGGATGGGTGTCGACAAACAGAAAGTCGAGCGCCGCCACCTTGCCGAAGTCGCGGTAGATGTCGATCAACTGCTCAAGGGCATAGCCCTCCTTGACGATCTGGGCGATGTCACCCGGCTTGGGGCTGCCGGCCAACAGCCAGATGCGACCGTCACCCCCGAGCTCCTGGGGCGTGACGTCGATCATGGCCTTGTCGACGCCGTAGTGGCGGTAGAGGACCCCATTGACGGTGGTCTGGGGTTGATCCTGGGAGAACAGAATGTGCACCCCCGGCGATGGCAGGTCGGTGTCGACCACGCCGACCCGATGGCCAATGCGGGCCAGCTCGAGCGCCAGGTTGGCGCTCACGTTGGACTTGCCGGTGCCACCCCGGTAGCTGTGGGTGGCAATAATCATCGGTTGGGCCATGGCCTCGATGCTGAAGCTGCGGGCGTGCCGTGTCAACGACGTCGTTACCCAAGGGATTGCCCCTCAGCGCGACCGCAGCCAGGGTATGAACGACGTTGCTGGGGCCCGCTGTGGTGTTGTCTGCCGATGTGTGGCGCACAACGATGCTGTCCACCTGGCTGACCCGCCAGCGGGCTGTGGGCCTGGGCCGGGTTCTCGCCTCCTATGGCGCCGCGGCCCTGGTGCTGTGGGGCCTGGAGCGCAGCCAGTTGGCCGAATCGATCAACCTGCTGGTCTACGACCTGATC
>RGUW01000098.1 GCA_010027605.1 Synechococcaceae bacterium WB9_2_112
GGCACCCAGCAGGCCGCCGGCGATGCCGACAACCGTGCGGATCACCAGATCGGCAGTCACGAGCACGGCCACCCAGAACCCGAACAGAAAAGCGAGATCGGCCATGGTGATAGAGGCTGGATCGACCTCACGCTAGCGGCGTCAGCCGTGGGTTCAACGCCTGGAGCGTCGCCAGCTCTGCACGGCCCGCGCAACCAACCAGAGAACGCCCAGTCCTACGGCGATCGCGATCAACACCTTGATCAGATCGGCGAAGGGTGCGATCCAGCCCGCCACCCGCTGGTAGCCCTCGCCTAGGGCCGTGCCCATGACGGTGAGCAGCAGCACCCAAATCAGGCTGCCGGCCGACGTCCAGAACAGAAACGTGCGCTGGGGCATCAGTTCGATGCCTGCGGGCACCGATACGAGCGTGCGGATGCCTGGAATCACCCGACCCCAGAACACCACCGCCACGCCATGTCGGTTGAACCAGCGGCGGCTCTCGCTCAGGGCCCTGGGTTCAATGCCCAGCCAGCGACCCCGGCGGGCCAGCCAGCGTTCCAGCTGCTCTTCGTTGACCAGACGCCCGATCCCGTACCAGAACCAGGCCCCCAGCACCGTGCCCACCAGGCCTGCGAGCACGGCCGGCACCAGCTCGATCTTGCCCTGCTGCACCAGAAAACCCGCCAGGGGCATCACCACCTCCGAGGGGATCGGTGGCACCACATTTTCAAGCAGCATCACCAGGCCGATGGCCAGATACCCCAGCAGGGGGTTGGCCTCCACCGCCTGACTGATCAGCGCCGGCAGGGCATCGATGAACTCAGACAGCGCCATGAAACAGGGGCAGGTGGGTCAGGGGCCGGCATCAGCATGGAGCTGGCGGCGCCACTGAACAGCGATCTTCTCAGCCTCCAGATAGATCAGCAGTAACAGGCTGAAGCCGATGCAGGTCAGCAGCTCTGCGCCGCTGAGCGCCTGGGTGCCAAAAAAGCCCGACAGCGCCGGCACATAGAGCAGCAGCAACTGCAGCACCGTGGTGAGGGCGATCGCCGCCAGCAGGGCCGGATTGGACCACGGGTTCACCTGCAGCAGCGGCAGCTGGCTGCGGGCCGAGAGGGCGTGCCCCATCTGGGCCAGGCAGAGCGTGGTGAACGCCATCGAGGCCCAGGGTGCGCCGTTGTTTGCGGCGATCAGCATCATCGTGATCGTGATTGCCCCGAACACCACCCCGGTGCGCACGATGTAGCCGCCGGCGCCCCGGGCAAAGATCGATTCGCCCGGTGTGGCGGGCTGGCGTTGCATCAGCCCGGGTTCGGCCGGCTCCAGGGCCAGGGCCAGGGCGGGCAGGCCGTCGGTGACCAGGTTCATCCACAGGATCTGCAGCGGCGTCAGCGGTACGCCGCTCAGCCCCAGCAGGGGGGTGGCGGCGATCGTGATCAGCTCACCCACGTTGCTGCCCAGGATGTATTTCACGAAGCGCCGGATGTTGGCGTAGACCAGCCGCCCTTCTTCGACCGCATTGACGATGGTGGCGAAGTTGTCGTCGAGCAGCACCATGTCGGCGGCCTCCTTGCTCACCTCGGTGCCGGTGATGCCCATGGCGACGCCGATGTGGGCCTGTCGCAGGGCGGGGGCGTCATTGACCCCGTCGCCGGTCATGGCCACGATCTGGCCGTTGGCCTGCAGGGCCTTGACGATGCGCAGCTTCTGCTCGGGCGGAACCCGGGCATAGATGCTGCAGCGGGCCACCAGTTCCTGCAGCTCCCGGTCGCCGAGGTGTTCCAGCTGGCGACCCAGGATGACGTCGGCTTCGCCGCTGGCCAGGCCGATCGCCTTGCCGATCGCCCGCGCGGTGAGCGGGTGGTCGCCGGTGATCATCACGGGGCGAATGCCCGCCTGGCGGCACACCGCCACCGCTTCGGCCACCTCGGGCCGCGGCGGGTCGAGCTGGGCCATCAGGCCCAGCAGCACCTGGCGCTCGAGTTCGTGGTCCGGGCTGGGGTGGTGCGGCACACAGGCGAAGGCCAGCACCCGCAGGCCACACCCGGCCAGCTCCTGGGCCTGCTCCAGCCACCACCGGCGCTGGTCGCTTCCCAGGGGTAGCACGCCCGAGCCCTCGAGCCAGCGGTCGCACCCGGCGATGATCACCTCGGGGGCACCCTTGCTGATCAGCAGGGTCTGCTGCCCCTGCTGGGCCGGGCCCAGGGGTCGCTGCAGCTGCTGATCGGGATCGGCGATCCAGACCGCCATCAGCTGGCGCTCGGCGCTGAATGGAATCTCGGCCACTCGGCGGTAGAGGCTGCGCAGGGCGAAGCCATCGATCCCGGCTTTGGCGGCTGCCACCAGCAGCGCAGCCTCGGTGGGATCGCCCAGTAGATCCCAGGCGCCATTCGCGTTTTGCCGCAGCTCGGCATCGCTGCACAGCACGCCGGCCTGCAGCAGCAGCAGTTCGGCCCCAGGGGCCGCCGTGGCCTGGGTTCCGGGCGCCGGCAGCGCCTCGCGTTTCAGCTCTCCGGCCGGGTCGTAGCCATCACCGCTGACCAGGACCCGCCGGCCCCCCAGCCGCAGTTCGCGCACCACCTGCCGGTTCTGGGTGAGCGTGCCGGTCTTGTCGGAGCAGATCACCGTCACCGAGCCCAGACTTTCGACCGCGGGCAGTCGCCGGATCAGGGCGGCCCGACGCACCATGCGTTGGGTCCCCATCGCCAGGGTCACGGTGATCACGGCCGGCAGGCTCTCGGGCACGATCGCCACCGCCATCGACAGCGACACCTGCAGCAGGTCGAACAGCGGCTGGCCCAGCAGCCAGCCGAGCGCCATCACCAGGGCCACCAGCAGCAGCGAGGAGCCCACCAGGACCCGTGCCAGCCCGTCGAGTCGCTGTTGCAACGGGGTGTCGCCCGAGCTGGCGGTGTTGATCAGCTCGGCGATCTGCCCCAGTTCGGTGGCCATGCCGGTGGCGGTGACCATCATCACGCCCCGGCCGCGCACCACCTCGGTTCCCTGGAAGACGCAGTTCTGCCGCTCGAGCACGGGGGTATCGGCCTCGAGCACCATCTCGGCCCGTTTGAATACCGGGTCGGCCTCACCGGTGAGGGCCGCCTCCTGTACGCCGAGGTCGGCCACGCTCAGAACCCGCCCATCGGCCGGCACCCGATCCCCGGTTTCGAGCCGCACCCGGTCGCCGCGCACCAGCGCGTCGCTGGTCAGCCGTTGCCAACGGCCGTCGCGCCGCACCTGCACCAAGGGCAGGGCCAGGTCGCGCAGGGCCAGCAGCGCCTGCTGTGCCCGGCTTTCCTGCACGTAGCCCAGCATCCCGTTGAGGACCACGATCACCAGGATGGCGATGGCGTCCTTGGGGACGCTCTGCTGGCCCAGATCGATGCCGGCCGAGACGAGCGCCACCACCAGCAACAGCAGCAGCATCACGTTGCTGAACTGATCCCACAGGATCGCCAGGGCACTGCGGCCCCGGCCCAGCTCCAGCCGGTTGGGACCGTCGACGCCGCGGCGGCGGTTCGCTTCGGCCTCGCTCAAGCCTGCGTCGTCGCTTCCGAGCCGCTGGCAACAGGCCTCCGGGCTCAGGCTGTGCCACGCCGTTGCGGGAGGAGGTGCCACAGCAGGGCGTGCCGGCAGGGATGAATCCTGAAGCTAGGAACGATCTGCCCGCCCGGCCCTGCGCCTGCAGCCTCAACGGCCGTAGCCGCTCCAGCTCTTGAGCTCCTCGAGGCTCTGCACGCCCGTGAGTCGCTCCTTGCCCTTGAGATCCCAGGTGGGGAAGGCCTTGATCCGGGCGGCCTCACAGCGTTCCCGGTCGCTCGGTACGCGGTCGCACTCCACGTAGGGCAGCTCCTGGGCGGCCTGCTCGCCAAACAACGCCTTCTGGCGGGTGCAGGCGGGGCACCACCAGGCGCCGTAAAACAGGGCTCCCACGCTCTTGAGATGGCGGCTGAGTCCCAGCTGCTCATCGCCGGCGGCCGGTGCGGCGCTGGCCGTGGTGAGCGTGCCCAGCAGCAGCACGGTCAAGCCGATCAGGACGCCCGAGCGGGCTGGCGCAGCGTGCTGCATGGGTGCCTCAGACTGTGGCGAAAGTTACGGACTTCCTGCCCGCCCGTCGCGTTCCTGTGAGGAAAGGCAAGCGTTCGGGCTTCCGCCCCTTCGCTGAACGGCAGCGAAGCCCTCACTGCTGAGACACTGGCCCCATGGCTGTCAACGGCTACCGCGATTACTTCCAGGTGCTGGGCGTCGATCGCAGTGCCGATGCCGATGCGATCAAGCGTGCCTTTCGCAAGCTCGCCCGCCAGTACCACCCCGACGTCAATCCCAACAACAAGGACGCGGAGGCCAGGTTCAAGGAGATCAGCGAGGCCTATGAGGTCCTCTCCGATCCCCAGAAACGGCGCCGCTACGAACAGTTCGGGCAGTACTGGAACCAGGCCGGTGGCGGCGCAGGCCCCGGTGGTTTTGATGTCGATTTCGGTCGCTACGGCAATTTCGACGACTTCATCAACGATCTGCTCGGCCGGTTTGGTGGGCCCGCCGGTGGTGGCTTCGGCTCCGGCTTCCCCGGGGGCTTCGGGGCGGGTTTTGGCGGGGGCTTCCCCGGAGCTGGGCCCCAGGCGGCCCGCGCGGCTTCGGCCAATCTCGATGCCGAGGCCACCATCAGCCTCAGCTTTGCCGATGCGTTTCGCGGCTGTGAGCGCACCCTGGCCGTCAACGAAGAGCGGGTGCAGGTGCGCATTCCAGCCGGGGTCAAGAACGGCAGCCGACTGCGCCTCAAGGAGAAGGGGAATCTGCAGCCCGGCACCGGCCGCCGCGGCGACCTTTACCTCAACCTGAAACTGCAGGACCATCCGGTCTGGAGCCTCGATGGCGACCAGTTGCGCGCCGAGCTGCCCCTCAGCCTCGACGAACTGGCTCTCGGCGCCGAGGTGCAGGTGGCCACCCCCGACGGCGTCGCCACCGTGCAGGTGCCGCCGGGGATGACCCCGGGCCGCAGCCTGCGCCTCAAGGGCAAGGGCTGGCCCATCAAGGGCGGTCGCGGTGACCTGCTGCTCACGCCCCTGCTGCGGCTGCCGGAGCAACTCTCCCCGCGTGAGCGGGAACTGCTCGAGCAGCTGCGCCAGGCCCGCAGCGTTGATCCCCGGGCCGCCTGGCTGCAGGCCGCGCGCCTTTGAAGCCAGGCGGTGCTCCGTAGGATCCGCTCACCCCTCAGGCCCCCATGGAGCTCACCTACCGCCCCCGCCGGCTGCGTCGCACCCCTGCCCTGCGGTCGCTGGTGCGGGAGACCACTCTGGCCGCCACCGATTTCATCTACCCCCTGTTTGTGCACGAGGGGGCCGGAAATGAGCCGATCGGTGCCATGCCCGGCGCCCAGCGCTGGAGCCTCGAAGGTCTGGTCGATGAGGTCGGCCGCGCCTGGGACCTGGGCATCCGCTGTGTGGTGCTGTTCCCCAAGGTGGCCGATGGCCTCAAAACCGAGGACGGCGCCGAGTGTTTCAACGAACACGGCCTGATCCCGCGGGCGATCCGCCGCCTCAAGGAGGTGCATCCCGGCATGGCGATCATGACCGATGTGGCGCTTGATCCCTACAGCTGCGACGGCCATGACGGCATCGTGAGTGCCGACGGCGTCGTCCTCAACGACGAAACCGTGGCGATCCTGTGCAAACAGGCCGTGGCCCAGGCCAGGGCCGGTGCCGACCTGATCGGCCCCAGCGACATGATGGACGGCCGCGTCGGGGCGATCCGTGAAGCTCTCGATGAAGAGGGCTTTGAGCACGTCGGCATCATCAGCTACACGGCCAAATACGCCAGCGCCTATTACGGTCCTTTCCGCGAGGCCCTTGATTCGGCCCCCCGCGCCGCCTCGGCCAAGCCGATCCCCAAGGATAAGAGCACCTATCAGATGGACCCCGCCAACGCCCGCGAGGCCATCACCGAGGCCCAGCTCGATGAGCAGGAGGGCTCCGACATCCTGATGGTCAAGCCCGGCCTGGCCTATCTCGACATCATTCACCGTCTGCGGGCCGAGACCGAGCTGCCGATCGCGGCTTATAACGTGAGTGGTGAGTACGCCATGGTCAAGGCGGCCGCCCAGAACGGCTGGATCGACGAACGCGCCGTCGTGCTCGAGACCCTGCTCAGCTTCCGTCGCGCCGGTGCCGATCTGATCCTCACCTATCACGCCTGTGATGCGGCCCAGTGGCTGCGCCAGGGCTGATCACCGCTTGGCGCCGGCGCCAAG
>RGUW01000099.1 GCA_010027605.1 Synechococcaceae bacterium WB9_2_112
GAGCAAGACCAGCGCGATGGCCCCCATGCCCACGGCCCGCAGCACCGAGGGCTGGGGGCCAGCCAGCAACAGAAACATCAGCATCGACGCCGCCGCCAGCACCAGCCGCACGGGCCGGCCGAGTCGCCGGCCCACGATCAGCACCGCCCCCAACAACACGCTGAGGTGAAATCCCGAGGCTGCCAGCGCATGGGAGAGGCCCGCCGCGCGAAAACTGTCGCGGATCGCCGCCGGCAGGGGCACCACCGCACTGCCCAGCACCAGGGCCCCCAACACGCCACCGGTCGCGGGGCCGGCCTGCTGCTGCAGACGCTGGGCGATCTGGCGGCGCAGATCAGCCACCGGGGTAGGCGGTCGCGCCAGCACTCGAAACTGCTCGACCCGCAGTTGACTCCAGGCCCCCTGACGGGCCAGACGCTCTGCAGGACCTGCCAGCAACGGGTGGGGTGATGGCTGGGGCCGGCTCAGCCATCCACTGGCTTCGAGCCGCCAGCCCTGCTGCAGCCGCGGGCAAGGGGTCAGGGCCAGCTCGACCACACCCTGCTGGCGACCGGGCTGCAGGGCCATCAGCGCCCGGCAACCGGCACGGCCACTGACACGCGGGTCCTCCAGCAACGTGCCGCGCAGGATCAGCTCGCGGCGCGGCTGGGCCCGCACCAGCTGCGCCGGATCAAGCGGACCTGGGCCCTGGGGTTGCCAGCCCGACCAAGCCAGCCTGCCCAGCAGCAGGATCAGCAGCAGACCCCAGAGCAGGGTCTTAGCTTTTGGCCCCATCACCCGCATCGCTTTGGGGGGCACCGCGGTGAAGCGGCTCACGCGCAGGCTAGGAACGGTTGTCGCGGTGGTCATCGCTGGCCAAGGGCTGCTGGCGCCGACGCCGCAGGCCGCCCGCGCCCAGAACCAGGGGCCGGCCAGCACCGTGGCGATCGAACCCGGCGACACCCTCGAGAGCCTGGCCCTGCGCCATGGCACCACGGTCACTGCCCTGCAGCAGCTCAACCCGGGCCTCAATCCGCTGGCGTTGGCGATCGGTCGGCGGTTGCGGCTGCCGCCGCCCAGCGGCATGGTCCAGATTCAGGCGGGCGACACCCTCGAGGCGCTGGCGTTGCGCCAGGGAACCTCGGTGGCCGCACTGCAGCGCGCCAACCCGGCTGTCAGGCCAGAGGCACTGGCTGTGGGGCAATGGCTGCGCCTCCCGCCGGGAGCCAGCCCGGCAACCATGGTTCCTTGGCCCGTCGCGGCCAGACCGGCTGCCACCACACCCGCCCCCGACCCAACGGCCGATGCCGAGGCCCAGGCAGCTCTGCTGCTGAGCCCGGGCGAGCGTCGGGACCGGGCTGCCCTGACCCTCAGAGCGCGCAGCGGCCAGCTCACCTGGCGGCGTTTCGGCGACACTCTGGTCGACTGGAGCGGCTGGCAGCTGCACCCGGGTGGCGTGCGCATCACCCTGGTTCAGCCGGCTGTGGTCGATGTGGGCGCCCGACGTTCGGGCGCCACGGCCCTCGCGGTGCAATGCAGCAGCCTGCGCCACACCTGGCGGGTCGATGGAACCTGGGAAGCCTGGAGCTCACCGGGGGCCCGCAGCGTGGCCCAACAGATCGTGCTGCAGCTCTGCAGCAACACCCTCGACGGCCCGGCTGCAGCAATTCCACCGCCAGCAGCCGAGGGCGCCAAACCCTGAAACAAAGCCACTCACGCAGGTGCGCCAGATCACAATCTGACAATCAACCAGCCCAAATTCGTTGTCAGAACTGCATCGATCTGCCACGATCCGCCGAGATCCCATTTCCTTCTCGATGAAATCGTTTCTGAGCAGCCTGCTTCTGGTGAGCACCGTGGCAGCTCCGAGCCTAGCTCAGAGCACCCCAGAAGCGACGGCACAGCCTGCAGCAGCCCAGCCCCAGCAACTGGCTCAGGCCTTCCAGCCCGTGGCTCAGGCCAACAGCAACGCGGCCCAGCCGACCGTGACCCTGTCGAACCAGATGAAGGGCTTTTATCTCACCGGTGCCCTGGGCGGCAACTTCCCCACCAATTCAACCGGCACCGAAATCACCAATACCTTCGGAACCGACTATTCCTTCACCGACAATAAATACGGTGGCCTCTCGGCTGAAGTGGGTGTCGGTTACGACTTCGGCAACATCCGCACCGAGATCACCTACGCCTACGACGGCAGCACCCTGGCCAACTACACCGACCAGTTCGGCAACTATCAGTACAACGGTGGTGCGGTGAGCAAGAACAGCGTCTTCGCCAGCGCCTACTGGGACATCAACCTGAACAGCCGCCTGACCCCTTACATCGGTGGTGGCCTGGGCTATTCCAATCTGATTGTCGGCCCCTCGGGTGACGCCCTCGCCGGAGCCGGTGCCTATGCCGGCTACAGCGCCGGTGCCTTCGCCTATCAGGTCAAGCTGGGCCTGAGCTACCTGCTCAGCCGCCGCGCCGATGCCTTTGTGGAAGGTCTCTACCGCGGCATGAGCGGCTACAACACCACCGACAACGGCATCCAGTACAGCTACAACAACTACAACAGCTGGGGCGTGCAGCTGGGTGCCCGCGTCCGCTTCTGATCACGGTGCAGATCAACCCGGTTCCTGAGGATTCGTCGAATCGGCGGATCCTCAGAACTGGGGAATCCTGAGGATCAGATCACACATCTCCTTGCTGGGCATCTCCTTGCCCAGTAAGGGGGCCATCAACCGCGAGAGCGGCTGAACACGACACGGGAATGTGGCCCGTTCGGCCAGGCGTCCCGCCTGAAATCCGCCGGCCAGCAGCACCAGCGCCACGATTAGTTTCTTGATGGCGTTGGTCATCAATCGCTGTTGGCGGCCAGCAGCGGAAAGCCGAGAGCTTCCCGTTCTGCCAGCCAGGCTTCAGCGACCTGGCGGGCGAGGTTGCGGATGCGGCCAATCGTGGCCGTGCGTTCGGTCACCGAGATCACGCCACGGGCCTCCAGCAGGTTGAAGGTGTGGCTGCACTTGAGCACGAAATCAAGCGCCGGAGCCGGCAGACCCGCCTTGACCAGATCGGAGGCCTCGGCCTCATAGAGCGCAAACAGCTGCTGCAGCCGCTCGGGGTTGGACGCTTCGAAGTTGTAGGTGCACTGGCCCTTCTCAAAGGGCAGCCAGATGTCGCCGTAACTGCGCCTGCCATCCCAGGCCAGATCCCAGATGCTTTCGACATCCTGCAGGTACATGGCCAGCCGCTCGAGCCCATAGGTGATCTCGATCGACACCGGCCGGCAGTCGATGCCGCCGCACTGCTGGAAGTAGGTGAACTGGGTCACCTCCATGCCATCGAGCCACACCTCCCAGCCCACGCCCCAGGCCCCCAGGGTGGGCGACTCCCAGTTGTCTTCGACAAACCGGATGTCGTGATCGGCGGCCCGGATGCCCAGGGCCTCGAGCGACGCCAGGTAGGTCTCCTGGATGCCATCGGGTGACGGCTTGATCAACACCTGGTACTGGAAATAATGCTGGGCCCGGTTGGGGTTCTCGCCATAGCGGCCATCGGTGGGCCGGCGGCAGGGCTCGGGGTAGGCCACCGCCCAGGGCTCGGGGCCGATCGCCCGCAGCACCGTGTGGGGGCTCATGGTGCCAGCTCCCTTCTCGGTGTCGTAGGGCTGCAGGATCAGGCAACCCTGGTCGGCCCAGAAGCGATTGAGCGTCTGAATGATGTCCTGGAACTGCACACACGACCGCTGGCTGAGGTCATTGTCCCCTTTGGGCCGCTGACAGCCGTGCAACAGAGTGCTGCAACCCTCACCGGGCCTTGGCGCCACCACGGGCCAGCCGACAAGCTGGGGTGACGGCCCACCGACAGCCCGTGGCCAGGGAGCTCGATCACCGCACCAGCTCACGCCCCAGGGTGGCTGAACAGGTTGCCGGGAGTCGCCTGCAACTGATTCTCAGCGCCGCCTGCGCCTACACGATCCTGTCGATCCTCAGCCGGCAGGGCTTGCAGCACCACAACGGCACCGTCGACATCTGGCTTCCCTGCGGCCTGAGTGATGCCCTGGCGCTGCGGGTTGGCTTGTGGGCTGTTCCGATCACGTTGCTCGGGGGTCTGATCGACAACCTGGGCCATGGTGGGCATCACCTGGGCAGGGCGGTCATCGTCGCCATCGGCCATGGCAGCAGCTGCGCACTGGTGGCAGCCCTGGCCCCACGCTGGATGCGGGGTCGCGATCTGTTTGCCTCGCTCAGCAATCTGTTTGTGTTTCTGGGCGTCCTTGCCCTGGCTGCGCTGGCGAGCACCGTGATCGCCTCGTTGGTCATTCCCGAGCTGCGCGACTGGAACCAGCAGGGGCCGGCCCTGAGCTGGTGGGCCGGCAACCTCACCGGTTCGGTGGTGCTGGCCCCACCGCTGCTCAGCTGGATGGGCCGCAACAGCCAGAACCAGCGCCGCGAACTGCTGCGAACCGAATACGGCCTGCTGCTGCTGGCTTGCGGGCTGACAGCACTGGTGGTGAGTGCCGACTGGATCCAGGTGATCAGCCTCAGGCCAGCGACGCTGGTGATGCCCCTGAGCCTGTGGGCGGCCTATCGCTTCAGTCCGGCGGCTGCCACGCCGGTGACCGGGTTGCTGGCCCTGTCGCTCTCCTGGTTGCCCAATCCGAACGACCAGAGGCTGCTCAGTGCCAATGCCCTGCAGTCGCAGGAAGTGTTGGCGCTGACGGTGAACGTGGCACTGATCACCGCCCTGACGGTGCTGGTGATCAACAACAGCCGGGTACGCACCAGCCGCCAACTGCGCCAGTTGGCCGGATCGCTGGAGCGAACCGTGGCCGAACGCACCGATCAGCTGGCAGCCGCCAATGCGCGCCTGCAGCACCTCAGCGACACCGACGGCCTCACCGGGATCGCCAACCGGCGCCGCTTCGATGGGCTGCTGAGCGAACGCTGGCGCATGGCCGCCGCCAGCGGCACGCCGCTGGCTGTGGCGATGATCGACATCGACCACTTCAAGGCCTACAACGACACCTACGGTCATCCGGCCGGCGACCGTTGCCTGCAGCAGGTGGCAGCCGCCCTGAGCGAGGAGATCCGCCAGGGCAGCGACTGCCTGGCCCGCTACGGCGGCGAGGAATTTGTGGTGTTGTGGAACGGTCTTGACCCCAAGCAGGCCGCTGCCATGGCCGAACGCCTGCGCGCCTGCGTGCTGGCGTTGGCCCTGCCCCACCAAAGCAATGGGGCTGCGGCTGTCGTCACGCTGAGTATCGGCGTGGCTGCCCAGCAGGTTCCACGGGGCAGCCTGCGCGCGCCGAGCGATGAGATTCAGCACGGCATCGATGCACTGCTGAAACTGGCCGACCAGCGCCTCTATGCGGCCAAGAGCCAGGGACGCAACAGGGTGGTGTCCACCTGAGCAAAATCCAGCTCAGGCCACCAGCTGCAGCAGACCCATGAGACCGGCGGCCAGGGGGCGATGCCGCACCTGGGCAAAGCCCGCCCGCTGGGCCAGCTGCTCCTGTTCATGCCCGGTGGGAAAGCGGCGCAGGCTGGCCTCCAGATAGGCGTAGTGCTCTTCGAGATCCACGGCGCGGGCGGCTGGCACGACGATGCGGCGCAGATAGAACCGCTGAAACGCCAACAGCGCCGCCGAGCTGGCCGATCCGGCCCCGTCAATCCGGTTGAAATCAAGCACCGCCGCCCTGGCACCAGGGCGGAGCACCCGCCGCAGTTCGGCCAGGCCGGTGGCGGGGTCAGCCAGGTTGCGCAGCCCATAGGCCATCACGGCGCCATCGGCCCAGGCAGAGGGAAGCCCCGTGCTCTGGGCATCTCCCTGCTGCCACTGCAGGGGCAACCAGGGCTGCTGCCCGGCCCGACGGGCCGCAAGCGCAAGGGGAGCGGCCGCCGCGTCAAGGCCGAGCACCGACCCACCCGGACGAACCCGGGCGGCCAGCAACAGTGCCAGATCGCCGGTGCCGCAGCACAGATCAAGGCAACGCTGGCCCGGCACCGGGTTCACCCAGGCAAGGGCCTGACGCTTCCAGAGCCGGTGCAGCCCCAGGCTCAGCAGATCGTTGAGCTGGTCGTAGCGGGGGGCAACGGCCTCAAACAACTGCTGAACCGCTGCGGCATCACCGGGTTCGAAACCGCTCACCGCGGCGCACCGGCCTCGGGCGACTCGAGGCTGGAGGCCTGCAGCAATGCCAGCCCACCGTGCTCAAGGCCCCCCGGGCTGGTGATGGTGATCACCATCA
>RGUW01000100.1 GCA_010027605.1 Synechococcaceae bacterium WB9_2_112
CTAGTAACCAGACTGACCCGCCCCATGTCAATTCCCCCAATCCGCATCCACGCAGGAGATCAGGCGCAAGCTGATGCGGTTTGGAGGGCCCTTTGCGAGCAGACCGCCATCACAGAAGCCGAAATCTGGCTAGGAGGTCACTACCTGTTTCATGTGGTCAGGCGCGGCGGCGGAATGCTGACAACTCTGCGTGAAGCTCCGCAGGGCCATAGTCCCCTTCCTGTAAGCCTCGTAGCGTCCTGACCGTCTCGGCAAGAAAAAACATCTCCTTCTCCAGTTCAGCCTTGGTGTAGTCGGCGCTGCCCAAAATTACCGATCTCAAGTGCTCGCGGCGATCACGCGAGGCGGAGGAGGGGTAGGCAGCCAGCACGGCATCGAGGGCTTCCCGCATGGTCTGCCCCTGCGACAGCCGCTCCTGAGCCAGCCGGTCAAACAGATCGGCAAGGGCTTGGCTAAGGGCCCTGGCCTCGCTGGGACTGAGGTTTACCTCGCCGAGGTAAGGCAGCACCAAGTAACCCGCCTGCAGGTCACAAAAATCGGCATAGTTCAGAGCCTCATCCGTGTGCTCGGGGTGATGGAGCCAGATTGCGTTGTTCAGCAACTGGTCTTCGATCCGGTAGGCGCTGTGCGGTCCGTAGCGCCTCAGGCAAACCTGTTCCCCACGACGCTGCC
The DNA here is from genome assembly GCA_010027605.1 of Synechococcaceae bacterium WB9_2_112. Classification (GTDB taxonomy): domain Bacteria; phylum Cyanobacteriota; class Cyanobacteriia; order PCC-6307; family Cyanobiaceae; genus RGUW01. The sequence continues at coordinate 673 of RGUW01000100.1, forward strand.
ACAGCCAAATCGCCTCATTGGCCCCGCCGAGGGCATCGAGGTTGCGGTGAGACGGTTTTACGACGGACCCATTGCGTAGGTGGCTGAGCTGCGGGCTACTGAGCCACCCCTTCTCGCTCATGGCCCAGTCGGCGATAGAGCCGATCTGCTCATGGGACAACCCCGAGCGAGCCAGCCAGAAATTCAGCACCGCTGACAGGTGTTGACGCCCCATCAAATGGCGCCGTGAGGCCAGTTGGCGGCCTGGTGAAAGGGAGTCGGGCACGATCGGTGGTGGCGGTGGTGGCTGCTCCGGCCAGTCGAGGGCCTGGCGAAGGTCGGTCGTGATTTTCATTCCCCAACGATAAGACCCCCAACGGCTTACAAACCGACCACGCGGCGACCACGGGGCATCCTGAGACGCGTCTGCTCGGGTTTCGCAACCGCAGCACTCTGCTGTGGTTGGCGTAGGATGGGTCTGTGCTGGCCAGGGCTCGACCCGCTGTCAGGCACAAAAAAGCCCCCCGTGCGGTCAAGGCGCGGGAGGCTCTCAGTTCAACTATGCGGAATCATTGTACATGACCGACGCCATAGAGGCTGCCGATCAGGTGGCCGGTTTAGCTCAGTCCAGGATCACGCGACCACGGTTTGCCCAGGTGCCAATCGCCCTGCTAGAAGCCTGCGCAGATCGCAAGGGCACCCTGTTCGTTTACGGCTGGCTGTGGCACTACGCAGGGCTAGACGATCAGGCGTTTCCCTCGATCACCCGGCTAGCCCTGGAATGCCGGATGAAGCCGGAGGACGTTCGATCGAGCTTGCGCTGGCTTGTGGAAAACGGCTGGATCAGCCGGGTCGATCGGCCAGGTCAGACCGCTTTATTTCACGTTCGGTACGAGCAGACCCCTCTCCCAAAAGGGGTACCCCTCCCCCAAAAGGGGGATACCCCAAAAGGGGTACCACACCCCTCCCCCAAAAGGGGTAGGGGACCCCTCCCCCAAAAGGGGGACCCTAACAAGAGGGATTTAACAAGAGGACTTAAACAAGACTTAGAACCCCCCTTACCCCCCAGTAGGGGGAACGCGAGCGAGGACCAGGGCGAGCTGATCACGGTCGAAGCCGTGCCGGTGACTGATGCGCTTTCCAAAAGCCCAGAATCGGCTAAGGTTCAAGAACCACCACCGCAAACCATGGCCCTGACCAAGCCACGGAAGCCCCGCTTCCAGCCATCACAAGACTTGATCCCCGTAGCCCTGCTGCCTGTCCACCCCGAGATCCTGGGCTTCTGGGCCACCAAAGCCGGAGCCCGCACCGAGCAGGCTTGGAACGGGCTGATCAAACAGCTTGGCCTGATCCAGGAAGACCCGCAGGGCGGCACCGAGATGGTCCGCACTCAGCTTCAGACCGGCATTGACCGCGCTCCGATCAAGCCGTGGCTCTCAGTCAGCTACGGCAACTGGAGGAAGTTTGGGATGCAGCAGGGCACTACCAGCAACCGGCGCCCGACGCCTGAGGAAAACGCCGCCGCTGCCGTCGCCTTCATCCAAGCCCGCGATGCCCGCAAGGCTGCCTCTTCTGCCGCCTCTCAGCAAACCCTGCTCGCTGAGGTCATCGCGTGATCAGCCTTCAGCAGTTTCAGGTGGCCATCACCTCGCTCATGCAGATCCTGCCGATGGCCAAACCCCTCTCAGCTCCTGCCCTGGTGATGGCCTGGGATACGTTCCCCCAGCGGGCCAAGATTGACCTAACGGACGAAATTCTGCTGTTCGCGGTTCAGCAAAGGGTGCTCGACCCTGAGCCTCCGAAGGGTGTTGCCCCCCACGTGGCCCTGCTGCGGTACGCCTACCCGGTGGATCGCACGGTTAGACGCGAGCGCGGGGAGGAGGTGGTCAGCGATCAGCCGATGGTAGACCGGGGCCTCCGCAGGGATCTGGCCCAGCGCATGGCCGCTCCCGATCGCTTTCACGACCCGGCACCCGCACGGCAGGAGCAGGCGCCCCCCAGGCAGCCGCAGCTACCTGCCGGTTCAACTCAGTGGCACCCGGATCACCTAACCACAGAGCAGCGCCGCGCCCATGTTCGTGGCGTTGCTTCTGCGGTTTCCAAACTGCGCGAGCGTGGCATGGATTCCAGAACCTGGAAGCCCGAGCAGCTTGCGCAGGGCCGGTGGTGGTTTGAGCGCAGCCTGCAGGGCTTCTGGCCCCTGGAAGCTGACGGCGGGGACCTGGCAGCAGCGTGGATCCTGTGCAATGGCCGGTGGGCTGATCAGCTCCTAGAAGCAGCCGCAGACGGCACCATCAAGGCAGTTTCCGCCGAGGGACTGGTGGCCAGCTTTGCGGGGGGCCGGTGATGTTTACCCCCACTTGCAAGCCCACCCCGATCCCCGGCATCTACGAACACACCAGCGGCGCCATGATCCGCCGCACGGTGGCTGAGGTGGTGGCCACCCTCTATCCCGAGCAGCCGATCCGCCAACCGAACGGAAACATCCGCCGCGCCTTTGCTCGCATGGCCCGCCAGAGGGCAGCAGGAGGGCCTGTGGAGCGTTTCAGCGGTGGGAATGATCCGATCAGCCGGACAACCGCGCACCTGGCCTGCTTGGACGTGTGGGACGAAGCGCAGATCATCGCTGCGCCCCTCCACCTCGCCGATCACCGCGCTCGGGTCGCTACCACCGCCGATCTGCTGCTGCGGTTTCCCGATAACGCCCTAGGCGTCGCTCTGCTGATCACCGAGGCCCAGCCCACCACAATCCCCGAGCCCTGGCTTGCCGCTCTTGGCGGAGCCCTGGTGATGGCCTCCGATCAGCTCCGATCGGTGATCGCTCGCCCCCTCCTGATCTGGGCCTCGCCCCTTGGCGTCACTTCCACTGAGCACGACCCGGACGCCTGCACCGTGCCATGGGTCACTGGACTTGAAACGGTGGTCTGGCTGGATGCGTTACGAAACGGCAGCACCTGCTTTCCAAAAGCGGAGTCAGCGGCTTAAGATTGCGGAACGGCAACAGCCGTACCACCACCATCGACCCGCAACACCGTGAATACCGCCGACATTGCCAGGCACCTCTCGCTAGAGCCTCACGACGACGAGCCCGACGCGACACCAGCCGAGCGCAGCCGCCGCGCAGAGCTTCGGGCTCTGTACGAAACCTGGCGCCGAGACAACCCGTTTTCAGACGTTCTGGATTGGACCCTGTACCTCGCTAGCACCCGGCTGCTTCAGAGAATCGCCTGATGGCCGTTGCTCGGGTGCTGCTGACCGTTGCCGAAGCTGCGGAGGCCCTCGGGGTCTCCGATCGCCACATTAAGCGCCTTATCCACGAGGCCGATGCCAACCGCAAAAGCCGCTGGCGCTGGGGGCGCGAGCTGATTGATCTAGCGCCCGTGGGCAGCAGCAGGCGGTGCGTTCGGGTGAATGTTGCGGCGGTGGTGCCGGGAGTGACCAATGGGTGAGAAGCTCCAGCCTGGTGACATTTGGAAACACTCCGGCATGGGAATGCTTTATGTCACCGACGAACCGTGCTCCCATGGCTATTTGACTTGCTACTGGCGCATGAGCGGCAAGGCTGGTTTGCGCACAACGATGGATCCCTACAGGACCGAACATCTGACCTTGGTTCAGCGGCTTGGCGAGCAGGGGCCGGATGGAGAGTGGCGGCTAAAGCCCCGCTAGCGCCCGCTCTACTGCCTCCGCTACCTGATGCGGCTGAATGTGTGCACGGTACGTCCTGGAATGTTGCATTGCGGTGTGACCCATCAAGCGGCTTGCCGTGTACAGGTCAAGCCTGCTGCCCCCTTCTCTCCACAGTCTGGCCGCATAGGCATGACGTAGGGCGTAGGGCCTCCATGGCAGCCCTTGCCGCCGCAGCTCTTTGTTGAGCCACTTGCTTACCGCCTCGGGGCGATCGGCGCTTCCCTCCAGCCGTAGCCGCGACCGCCGATCACGCAACCCAAACCGCTCGACCCATTCGCGGGGTAGCGGCACCACAGTACGGAACCCGGTCTTCGTCCCATCTGCCACCTGGCACAGATCCCGCTCGATCAGCTTCGCCCCCTCAATCTCATGGGGCCTAAGCCCGTAGGAGGCCATCATCCCCCAGTACCAGCGCACCGGCTCCGGCGCCCCCTCGACCCAGCCAAGGATCTCGGGTACCGCCACCAGCTCAGCCTGGCTGTAGGTGGGCACCGGCACCTCTGGGAACGGCACCGCCACGAGCTTGGCTAGGTGCCGCAGCAGGTAGTACAACTCCTTGTAGCTGCAGGTCCTCCGGTCGTACCGCTCCAGGGCCTTAGCCATGCTGGCTGTAGTGCAGGCGCCCCCCTGCGGAACCTGCCGCAGCCGTCCGAGGTAGTTGACCTGCCAGGTTGATTCCCCCGTACGACCCAGAACCACCCGAGCCCGGTACAACTTGGCGATGGCCTCGCGCCAGGTGATCGGACCCGCTACCTCATCGAGCCAGTAGGCCCAGGTGAAGGCGCCCTCCGCGATCTGCCGCTCCAGGGTCTGAAGCTGCTTCGCGGCGGTGCGGCGGTTAATCGGGGTGTCATCAAGCCGCAGGGCAATGCGGGACTGCTGCAGCCCTGGAGCCCCATCACGGCGGGGCAGGTTGGCCAGCAGGTAAAGCCGCCCGCGTTGGGAGTTAATGGAGGCCATGGGAATACGACGCGTCCGTGATGCCGACCTATGCGCGATGCACGGGCCGTGCATAACCTACGGCTTAGAGGTCCCTCTGTGTCCCGTCCTGTCCCTCAGATAGGCAGGCTGCATCGCTGAGAACCCTGTCAGAGGCACCTTTTTCCCCGAGACGACAGGCCAAGACTGCAAGATACAAATCCTCGTCAATCTCGCGGATATCGTATTCCCAACCCAGTCACCGCAATGCTTCTCAGAGGTGGTGCATCTGAGCTGCATTATCCCTACCGCTCATCATGGAAACCTGTATCACCCCTGCAGCAAGGCGATGCACCCTGATTCTCTGGTCCCGGTGCTGGAGGTGGTCGTGGTAGCTGGTGAGCCTGTATGGCGCCTGTGCGCCGGGGATCTGTGCGTTGAGTCTCGCTCAGGCGCAGGAGCCTGGCTAGAGCTTCAGCGGCGCTGCCTAGAGGCTGGTATCACCCTGGCGACTACAGGGGTCTCGAAGCCCGTTGTAGGGCCCTCTCCACTGCCGGATCCAGGCGTCTAGCTGAACAGCCAGGCCCAGCCGGTCGCGGGGCCATCGACCAGCCAGCGAGGGTTAAAGTTGCGGTAGCTGTAAAGCTGTGCCTTGCCACTGGTGCCGCCCTGCTGGGTAAAGCCACCGCTCAGCAGATCACAGGAGCCGTAGGGATCGTTAACGATCCAACCATGGGACGTGAACCCGTAGCAGGCCAGCCAGTGGCCTCCACCACTAGGCGCTCCCACTGGGCCCCGATGCAGGTAGCCCAGTGCCGCCGGAAGTCCGCCACGCAGCTCAGCCTGGAGCTGAGAGGCTGAGCAGTTCTTGACGAACCTAGCGCGAACCCC